>JAIPHQ010000001.1 GCA_021735115.1 Candidatus Omnitrophota bacterium | reverse complement strand
ATCGATTGGATAAAAAAAATAGTTTTTATAAATTTTTTTATATTGGCCCTATGTTTAGAGGGGAGAGGCCTCAAAAAGGGCGCCTGCGTCAGTTTAATCATGTTGGAGCAGAAATTATAGGTTCTAATAGCTTTTATTTAGATGCGGAAGTAATATCACTGGCTCTTAAGATAGTAGATTCAGTAGGTTTAACTAAAAAAGAATTACAAGTAAATAGCTTGGGTTGTGAAGATGATAAGAAAAAATTATCAAAGCACATCAAAGAAAAACTTAGAAAGCAAAAAAGCCAGCTGTGCACAAATTGCCAAAAGAGAATCGAGAAAAATCCCTTAAGAGTTATTGATTGTAAGCGGCCAGAATGCCGAAAAATTGTTAAATCTTTAAAATTAAATAAAAATTATCTTTGCCCTGAGTGCTTAAATCATTTTAATAACTTACTTTCTGTTTTAGATAATTTACAAATTGACTATAAATATAATCCCTATCTGGTAAGAGGGCTTGATTATTATACTAACACTGTTTTTGAAATTACTTCAAGTCAATTAGGTTCTCAAGATGCTTTAGGTGCAGGAGGCCGTTATAATAATTTATTTAATCAATTAGGAGGTATAGATGTTCCGGCGGTAGGTTTTGCTCTAGGAGTTGAGAGGGTTATGCTAGCTTTGGATAAAATAAAGATTGAGTCTTCCCCTTTAGTTTTTGTGGCTCGAGCTGGGAGCGGCCTAGAAGAGAAAGCATTTTCAGTATTGACTAATCTTAGAAATAGTAATATAGTTTCTACTTGTGATTTCCGTAAAAAATCATTAAAGGCTCAGCTGCGTTATGGACAAAAAATTGGCTCAAATTTTGTTATTATTTTAGGAGAAGAAGAATTAAAGGAAAAAAAAGTAATATTAAAAGATATGGGAAAATCACAACAAGAAACGGTGGAATTAGATCAGTTAATAACTACTCTAAAGAGAAAAATAAAAAAATATGCTTAGAACTCATAGTTGCGGACAGTTAAATGAAAATAATTTAGAAGAAAAAGTAACCTTGGTTGGTTGGGTTTCTTCGCGGCGAGATCATGGAAAGATTATATTTGTTGACCTAAGAGACAGATATGGAATAACTCAGTTGATATTTCTTCCCAAGCCAGAGGAAGTTAATAAAAAGGCAAAAGAAATAAGATCAGAAGATGTAATAAAGGTAAAAGGGGTAGTTAATAAAAGACCCACTAAAACAGAAAATCCAAATATTCCTACTGGTCTTGTTGAAGTGTGTGTAGAAGATATAGAATTTTTAAGTCATTGTCAAGATTTACCCTTTGAACTAGATCAAGATAAAGAAATAAGCCAAGAACTTAAGTTATATCATAGGTATCTTTATTTAAGAAAACCGGAAATAACCAAAAAATTTGTTTTACGCCATAAGCTCAATCAAAGCCTACGAGAATTTCTTAATAAAAAAGAATTTTTAGAAATAGAAACTCCAATGTTAACTAAATCTACTCCGGAAGGGGCGAGAGATTTTTTAGTTCCATCGCGCCTACAACCGGAAAAATTTTACGCTCTTCCTCAATCACCTCAACTTTTTAAACAAATTCTTATGGTCTCTGGCCTAGATAAATATTATCAAATAGTGCGTTGTTTTCGCGATGAAGATCTACGCAAAGATAGGCAACCGGAGTTTACCCAACTTGACATAGAAGCGTCTTTTTTAGAAGAAGATGATGTTTTAAATTTAACTGAAATGATGTTAGCAGACCTATTTTTAAATATTTTAGGTATAAAACTTAAAACTCCTTTTCCAAGAATTTCTTACCAAGAAGCCATGGAAAAATATAAATCTGATAAACCAGATATAAAGGAAAAAGCAACCTCTCCTGATTATAGATTTTTATGGGTAACTGACTTTCCTCTTTTTGAATATAACCAACAAGATCAATGTTGGCAATCTATGCATCATCCTTTCACTGCTCCTAACGAGGAGGATATTAATAAGTTATATGATAAGGATTTAGCTCAAGTAAAATCACGTTCTTATGACCTTGTTTTAAATGGACAAGAAATTGGAAGTGGTTCGGTAAGGATACATTCAGCCGAAATTCAGAAAAAGATTTTTCAAATATTAGGAATATCTGAAAAAGAAGCAAATGAAAAGTTTGGATTTTTATTGAGATCTTTTAAGTTTGGAGTTCCCCCTCATGCCGGTATTGCCTTTGGCTTAGATAGATTATATGCTATAATAACTAAATCTGATAGTATAAGAGATATAATTGCTTTTCCAAAAACACAAAGAGGAGTTTCTCCTTTAACTGGAGCCCCTTCATCTGTATTGGAAAATCAACTTAATGAATTAGGAATAAAAACAATAGAAAAAAAAGATTAGAGAAAAGTAGCTTTAAAAGGGAGGCCGAAAATGAAAAAAATATTATTTTTATTGCTGATTATATTCTTGTCAGGGTGTATGAGAGTTAGAACTTATACCGTTGAGAAGCCACGTATAGATACAGATGTTGAAGGTAACCAAGGCTATTTAACTGGAGAACCTGCTGCAACAGAAAAGGAAAGCAAGTTAGGTTCGACTCGAAAAGTATCGGTGTTAGAGTTTGAGTTTGGGCCTAAGTCAAAAGAAGTTGTAGCCGATAGCAAAGAGTCAGAAGATGGGCTGCAAAAAGAATTTTATCAAGAAAAAGTCTATCAGGAAGAAGAGTTTACGGTTCCTCAGATAAAAACTAAAGAATATGATATGGCATCTCCTCAATATGAGTATAAAGATTATACTATTGTAGAAAATGATACTTTACAAAAAATCTCGCGTAAATTTTACGGTACAACAAAAAAATGGGAGCTTATTTATCAAGAGAATAAAGATACTTTAAAAAGCCCGGATAAAATATATCCAGGCAAAACGATTAAAGTACCTGTTATAAAATAAGATCTTTTTGTATGCGTAAAACAATTCTCATAGATGATTCGTCTAAGCTTAAGTTTATTTTTGGTCCCCAGGATAAGAATCTAAAGACATTAGAAAAAGAATTAGATGTTTCTATTTGTTTAATCCCTCAGGGTATAGCCATTGAAGGGAAAAAATCAAATTTGGAAAAGGCTTTAATCCAACTTGATAAAATCATTAAATTAACCCAAGAAGGATTTATTTTTTCCCAAAAAGAGTTGGTTAGCTTTCTCCATTCTGAAGAACCTCTCCCTTTTTTTAAAACGTTAAATAAAAATACAACTGAAGATGGAATAAAAGTATTCTCTGGGAGCAAAGAAACAGTCTTTCCCAAAACAAAAGGCCAAGCTAATTATATTGCATCAATTAATCAAAGCGATATTGTCATTGGAACTGGTCCTGCTGGGACCGGTAAGACTTATTTGGCCATGGCGATGGCTGTAAATTATTTATTAGAAAAAAAAGTACGGAGAATTATTCTTACTCGTCCTGCTATTGAAGCCGGTGAATCTTTGGGGTATTTACCTGGAAGCATGCAAGATAAGCTCAATCCTTACCTACGCCCTTTATATGATGCGTTATATGATATGATGGATGTTGAAGTTATAGAAGAGTATCTTGAGACAGGAATAATAGAGATAGCTCCTTTGGCTTATATGAGAGGCAGAAGCCTTAATAATGCTTTTGTGATTTTAGATGAAGCACAAAATTGTACTTCAGAACAACTAAGGATGTTTTTAACTCGATTAGGGTTTGACTCAAAAACAGTGATTACTGGCGATATTACTCAAAGTGATTTGCCTGGAGGAAAACCTACCGGTTTATTAGAGGCTAAAAGTATATTAAAAAAAATTGAAGGCATAGAGTTTGTTGAATTAGAAGGAAAAGATGTAGTAAGGCATCCTTTGATTCAAAAAATAATTCAAGCCTATGAAACCTTCTACGAGAGTAAACTTTAAAAAATGGATATTTTATTAGGCAAAAATAAAATAAAATTAAAGAATGCAATAATCGGCTGTAGCTTCTTTTTAATTGCAATCTTTATTTTTTTTCTTTATTCTATTAGTTTTTCCTTACTTGCCTTGATTGCAGTTTTATTTAGCTATTTACAATTTTTTCGCAAGCCAGATAATTTACCATCTCTTCTAGACTTGTCTATTCTTGCTATAATCGCGATTTCTATACCGGTACTTACTACGATAATATTTAAAATATCTGCTTATGGTATAGCAGCTATAGGTTTTGCTATTTTGATTACTCTATTATTTGAAAATTTAGAATTATCATTTGTTTTTTCTCTTTTTATTGCCGTTTTAGCTGGTGAGGTTTCTGATAGAAGCTTCAGCGTAACTCTAAGTTTATTTATAGCTTCAATTATTGCTTCATTATTTAGTTTTCGGATTAGACGCCGATTTCAAGTAATTCAAGCGGGGTTTCTAGCTGGAGTTGTGCAATTTATTATGGCTTATATTTTGGAGAGCAAAAATGGTTTTTTAATTTTTTCTACGCCAGACTTAGGTTTACTTAAGATATGTTTGATTAATGGTATTTTGTCCTCAATTATTGTCTTAGGAATACTTCCAATTTTTGAATTTATATTCAAAGTTCTTACCAATATTTCTTTGCTTGAGCTTTCCGATTTTAATCATCCTTTGATGAGGCGTTTAATACTTGAAGCTCCTGGAACTTATCAACATTCTTTAGTTATGGCTAATCTCAGTGAGGCGGCAGCAGAAGCTATTGGAGTTAATTCACTTCTGGCTAGGGTAGGGGCTTATTATCATGATATCGGAAAGTTGGTTAAGCCTCAATATTTTGTTGAAAATTTAGTAAACTATAAAGATATGCATAAAAAATTAAAGCCTTCAATGAGTAAATTAATTATTTTCAATCATGTTAAAGAGGGAGTTGAATTAGCAAAGAGATATCATATTAATCCACAAATAATTAATTTTATTCGTCAGCACCATGGGAAAACTTTAGTCTATTATTTTTATCATCGGGCAAAAGAAGTTGATCCAGGCAGTAAACACGAGGAAGAATATAAATATCCAGGCCCTAAGCCTCAATCTAAAGAAATTGCTATTGTTGCTTTAGCTGATTCAGTTGAGGCTATCTCACGTACTGTTTCTGAGCCGAATCCGGCTCGGATAGAGGAGATGATTAGAGAGGTTGTACGAAAGCGGTTTATGGAAGGTGAACTAGATGAAAGCAATCTTACCTTAAAAGATTTAGAAAAAATTACTCAAAGCTTTATTCGCATATTAAATGCAACATTTCATACCAGAATTAATTATCCCAAAGACAAGAAAAATGTTTAAATAAACATGGGGGCACATTGCAATATGCCCCTACATTCTGCATGGAAATATCTAATCGACAAAAAATTAAAAGAATAGATATGCAAAGATTAAGAAAATATTTAAAACAAATATTTTCTTATTTGATAATAGAAGAAAAAAAAGCTTCTTTTGTTTTTTGCGATAATCAATTCATAATGGAATTAAATTATAACTATTTTAAAAAGAATACTGCTACCGACGTTATTTCTTTTCCTTTAGCTGATGATATGGAACCAAATTATTTAGGTGAGGTCGTTGTTTCTGTAGAGGAAGCGGTCCTCACTGCAAAAGAATTAAAACTTAATTGGCAAAAAGAACTATTGCTTTATATCATCCACGGCATACTGCATCTTATTGGTTTTAAAGATCAAACGTCTAAACAAAGGGAAGAAATGGAGCAAAAACAGCAAGAAATTTTTTCTAAGTTTAAAAAAATAAAACTATAACTATGATTAAAAAAGATATAGGTTTTGTGTTAAAAAGATTTAATTTTAGAGAAACAAGTATAATTGCAACTCTCTATTTACATAAATTTGGCAAAGTTCAAGGAATTTTTAAAGGATTCTATCGACAAAAAAAAGAGTTTTCTACTCCTTTAGATATTTTTAGTTTAAATGAATTTATATTTTATCCTAAAGATAGTGAAATTTGGTTAGTCTCGCAAGCAGAACTTATTAGCGAATTTTCTTATTTAAGAAATAACTTAGAAAAAGCAGCGGTAGCAGGATTTTTCTTAAATTTATTAGATAAAACTATGCAGCTTTGGGATAAAAATAGGTATATTTTTAACCTTACCTTCCATTGTATTCGTTTAATTGAAAAAGATCACATTAAGGCCTTTTATCTTTTTTTGATTAAATTTTTAACTCTAGCTGGAGTTAAACCAGAATTTAATCATTGTATAATTTGTCAACAGTTAATTAGAGGACCCCGTTTTTTTAGCACTAAAAAAGGAGGGCTTATTTGCGCTAGATGTTGCAAAAGTTATCAGGATTATAAAAGTATAAGTAAAGAAGCCTCTAAAACATTTAGTTACATTCAAAATAACTCAATTGCAGCAGCCAGCCGCCTTCAGTTAAGCTTACGTTCTCAAAATGAAATATTACAAATTATTCAAAGATTTTTAGCTTATCATTTTGATTTAGGAAATTTGTTCCAAAATAATTTGTTATTTCCAGCCTCCTTAGCCATAAAACCTGAATTATTATCTCAATCTTAAGACTTGTCATTTAGAGATTATCTCCAATAAAAGGCTTTAGTAGTTTTAAATTTTTGATATAATAAAGCGCTATGATTTATGAAGAACGAGAAATATCTCCCTTAGAAAAAAAAGCCAAAAAAACTGTATCTAGGAGTTTTTTGCCAGAAGATATTGATGTTTCAATTTTACAAACTATCCCTTATAAATATCCAAAAAAGATAATTGATGTTCAATTAAGCTCACAAGAATTTAGTTGTGTTTGTCCTTATTCTGATCTTCCTGATTTTGCTTGTTTGACAATACGTTATACGCCTTATAAAAAATTAATTGAATTAAAGTCTTTAAAATACTATATTTATGCTTTTCGTAATGTAAAAATTTACAATGAACACCTAGTAAATAAAATTATGAAAGACTTAAAAAAGGTATTAAATCCCCGCAAAATAGAAATAACCGCAGAATTTAGTTGCCGAGGTGGCATAACTAATAAAGTTGTAGCTACTTTTACCAAAAAGCATTAAGGTTAATTAAAAAATATAAATGCTTAAAAAAGCTATAATTTTATCTTTCTTGTTTTTTAGCTCTTGTACCCCTTCCTTAAATAAAGATAAATTTATTATATCTGGTACTTATCTAGAGGTACAATCACCAGATAAGCGTGCTGCTAAAGTTGTCTATCGAGAATTCAGGCGCCTAGATTCAATTTTTAATAGTTACCAAAAAAATTCAGAAAGCTATAAGTTAAATAAGAACTCAAATAAAGTATTTAGGGTATCAAGTGAGTTAATTGAGGTTATAAAGGCTGCTAAACAATATTATAAATTGAGTGAAGCCGCTTTTGATATAACAAAAGCTAAATTATATAATTTTTGGAAAAAGTGGGGCAAAGATAGCCAAACCAGTAAATTTCCTAACTTAGAGGAAATAGCACAGCTACAAGATGCAGGAGATATAAATGACATTAAAATTGATGAAGTAGGAAAAACCATTAGAATTAATGATAATCAGTTAACTATTGATTTTTCCGGGATTGCTAAAGGCTATATGGTTGACAAGGCCATTCTAAAGTTAAAAGGGTTAGGCATCGAGAGCGCTTTGGTTAATGCCGGAGGGGAGATGTATTGTTTAGGTAAAAACAAAGAAAAACCTTGGAGAGTTGGGATAAAAGGGCCAGGTGGGGTTATTAAAATTATAGAAGTAGTTGATGCTGCTGTTGCAACTTCTGGTAATTATGAGCAATTTTATGAAAAATTCGGGAAAAGCTATTCTCATATTATTGATCCTCGGACTGGATATCCAATTGATAAAAAATTTTTAGGGGTAACAGTTATTGCAAAAAAATGTATGAAAGCAGATGTACTAGCAACAACTTTTTTTATAAATGGAAAAGAATTTGCAAAAAAAATTATAAAGGATGATCCGTCAATTACTGCTTATTTTGTAACCAAAACTGGAATAGAAAAAATAAACTAACAAAAAGGGGACGTTTCCCTCTTATATAAGTCATTGATAGTAAGTAACTTATGAAGGAGTATTTTTCATAGTGAAAAGGAAAAATTGTTGAAAAACATTGAGTTGTAAGTTGTTGGTAGCCAAAAAGTTATAAATTAGGGAAACGTCCCCTTTTTGTTAAAACTTGAAGCGCTTAAAAATTTGTTTCTTTCATTTGCTAATATTACTGGTAGGGAATATAATTAAGTTGGGATAGATATGAAAAAAAATAAACCAAAAATTGAACAAGTTATATCCAGAGAAAAGAAGATATCTATAGTTACTTGCTATGATTATTCTTTTGCCCAGATTTTAAATCAAAGTGCTATTGATATTATTTTAGTGGGAGATTCTTTAGCTAATGTTTCCTTGGGGCTTGTTGATACAAAAGAAATCACTGTCGAGGAGATGTTGAATCATACCAAGGCAGTCTCTAGAGGTGCCCCTGATAAAATTATCATTGCCGATATTCCTTATTCAGGATGCCAGAAAAAATCTAGCCAACCCCTAGAAATCGCAAAAAAGCTTATCCAATCTGGGGCTGATGGGGTTAAAATAGAGTGGTTTAAGGGCTGTAAAAAAGTAATTAAAAAATTAGTAGAAAAAAATATTTGGGTTATGGGCCATATCGGGCTTACGCCTCAAACTGTGCATCTTTTGGGGGGTTATAAAGTTCAAGGTAAAGATAAAGAATCGGCTGATAAGTTAATCAAGCAAGCTAAGCTATTACAAAGCTTAGGTGTCTCTAGCATTGTTTTAGAATGCATAAAAAAAGATATAGCTAAACAAATTACCGAGGCTGTAGATATTCCCACTATTGGCATTGGAGCTGGGAAACACTGTAGCGGCCAGGTTTTAGTCCTATATGATTTATTGGGTATGTATCCTAATAAAATGAAATTTGTAAGAACTTTTTCTAACTTATCTTATCAAATAAAAGATGCAATAAATTTGTTTGATCAAGCCATAAAAAAGGGAACCTTTCCCTCAAATCAGGAAAGCTTTTAAAATATATTTTAATTGACTGGTTTAGTCACTTCTGCTAATATTGTATTCTATATAGTAGTAGAGATGTATTTACTCGCTATATATTGGATTTCCACAAATATTTATATAGGAGGCAGGTTTGATCAAAAGATATACCCCAGAAAAAATAGGTAAAATTTGGCAAGAAGATGAGAAGTTTAGGCGGTTTTTAAAGATTGAGGCTTTACTTTGCGAGGCTTTGGAAAAACAAAAGAAAATACCAAAAGGAACTAGTAAAAGATTTTCTAAAGTAAAAATTTCAACTACTAAAATAAAGAATATTGAAGCAAAAACCCGTCATGATATTGTAGCTTTCCTAAAGCATGTATCAGGCCAAATTGGTCCAGCTGCGCAATATCTTCATCGAGGCCTTACTTCTTCAGATCTTCTAGATACAACTCTAGCCTGGCAAATAAAAGATGCTTGTAAAATTATTTTATCTGATTTAGATAAGGTAATAGCTGTGGCTAAAAAGAAAGCAATAAAGTATAAAGATACAATTTGCATGGCTCGAACCCATGGAATGCATGCTGAAATTTATAGTTTCGGATTAAAATTTCTTTATTTGTACAATGACTTAATAGAGGAAAGAGAGAAATTATCTGACGCTCTTGATTATATAGTCTGCGGAAAAATCTCTGGAGCTGTAGGAACATTTGCTTATTTTAGCCCAAATACCGAAGACTATATTTGTAAAAAGATAGGTATAAATAGAGCAAAAATTTCTACGCAAATTGTTTCACGAGAAAGATTTGCATATTTTTTATTTTTACTTTCATTAATTGGATCAACTCTTGAAAGATTTGCTACCGAAATCAGGCATCTTCATCGGACAGAGGTTAGTGAAGCTAAAGAGCCTTTTTATAAAGGACAAAAAGGATCTTCGGCTATGCCGCATAAACAAAATCCTATTATTTGCGAAAGAATTTGTGGCTTAGCGCGTTTGCTTCGTTCTAATTCATTTGCTGCTTCAGAAAATATAAATCTTTGGCATGAAAGGGATATTTCACATTCTTCAGTAGAGAGGGTTATAATTCCGGATTCAACAATAATCATAGATTATATGCTGCAAAAATTTAAAGAAGTTATATCCAGAATAAATGTGAGCTCTAAGGGAATGCTTAGAAATATTGAGCTTAATAGAGGTATAGTTTATTCTCAGAAAGTATTAACTGAACTTATGAAAAAAGGTTTATCTAGGATGCAAGCATATGATTTAGTCCAAGAAATTTCTTTAAGGGTAATTAATAATAGCTCACATTTTAAAGAAGAAGTGTTTAAGAACAATAGAATAAAAGATATCTTGGATAAGAAAATTCTAAATGATATATTTGACCCGTATAATTATCTAGCAAATATAGATAAAATTTATAAAAGGTTTAATTTAAGTTAAACCCCTCATTGGCTGATTAATTAATAAATAATAGGAGTTTTATGATTTGGAGAATCGATGTATTCTCTAAGAAAGAAGAAGAAAATGTTGAACTTAAATCTCAAATAAAGGATTTAGGGTTTAAAGATTTTTCTCTATCTATCAAAAAAGTATATCTTATTGATGCAGGGTTTGATCTTAAAAAAATTAAACAAATTGCAGAAAAACTTCTTATAGATCCAATCACAGAAGAATATGCTTTATCTCAAGGTATTTTTAGTGAAAAACCTTCCAGCCAAGAGATTATGGTAATTTACCATCCTGGTGTTTTTGATTCTGTTGCTGTCTCTTTAAAAAAAGCTATTGATGACCTATCTTTAGGTAACGCTGAAGTTCATACTGCTGCTGTATATAGATTTGACGGTCTTAACCAGGCCCAAATTTATTCTTTAGGGCCCAAAATTATCTATAATCCGGTTATCGAGCAAGTAGCTGATTATAATAAATTAAAAGGCTTAAAAAGTTTGTTTCAGTTGACAGCTAGCAGTTATAATTTTGAACTTAAAGTAATTGATATTTTAGAAGCTGATCAAAAAAGATTAGAACAAATATCTAAAGAGGGCTGCCTGGCTTTAAATATTCTTGAGATGGAAAAGATTCAAAAGTATTTTAAAGAATTGGGGCGTAATCCTACTGATTGCGAATTAGAAACTTTAGCTGTTTTATGGTCAGAACACTGTGGGCATAAAACTTTTTCTGGACTTATTGATTATGAAGAAAAAAAAGATGGGAAAATTATAAAAAAAGAAAAAATAAATAATTTACTTAAGTCTACAATAATGGAAGCAACAAAAGAGATAAATTCTCCTGAATGCGTATCGGTATTTGATGATAATTCAGGTATTGTGAAATTTGATCAAGATCAAAATATTTGTTTTAAAGTTGAAACTCACAACCATCCTTCAAGCCTTGAACCATATGGAGGGGCTTCAACTGGCATTGGTGGGGTTATTAGGGATGTATTAGGTACAGGTTCTGGATTTAGGCCATTTGCTTCAATAGATGCTTTTTGTTTTTCTAATTGGCAAATAGAAGACAAAGACCTACCTAAAGGTTTGCTTCATCCACGTAGAATAATTAAAGGAGTAGTATCTGGGGTAAGAGATTATGGCAATAAAATGGGTATTCCTACTGTAGCAGGGTCAGTGCTTTTTGACAATCGTTTTTTAGGAAATCCTTTAGTATATTGTGGGACACTTGGAATTGGTTCTTCTGATAAATCTTTTAAAAAAGTCAAAAAGGGTGATTTAGTTGTAGTTTGTGGAGCAAAAACTGGCAAAGATGGAATTCATGGTGCTACCTTTTCATCACAAGAATTAGACCAAGAAACTATGGGGTTGCGAAGTGCTGTGCAAATTGGTAATCCTATTGAAGAAAAGAAAGTTGCAGATGCTTTAATGCAGGCTCAAGAAAAGGACCTATTTACTGCAATTACAGATTGTGGGGCTGGGGGGCTTTCGAGTGCAGTTACCGAGTTAGCTAAAGGTTATGGTGTTAAGGTTTATCTTGATAAAGTTCCGCTTAAATATAAGGGTTTAACTTATACAGATATTTGGATATCTGAATCTCAGGAAAGAATGGTTTTTTTCACCCAAGAAGATAAACTGAAGGAGTTAAAAGATATTTTCCAACAAGAAGAGGTTGATATGACGGTAGTTGGCCAGGTAACCGGATCTAACGATTTAACTCTTTTTTATCAAGATAATAAAGTAGCAGAACTAGACATGGATTTTATCTTTAGTAGTCTTCAAATTTCAAAAAAAGCTATTTGGGTAAATAACGAACAAAAGGAAGAAAAACTAAAAGAAAAAAAGGACTACAATCATGATTTAATTGCTATTTTAAGTTCACCGAATATTGCTCCTAAAGATTGGATTTTGAATCAATACGACCATGAAGTGCAAGGAGGTTCAGTATTAAAGGCAATTAGTAACTCGCCGCTTAAAACTAATGATGCAGCAGTAATTAGGCCTAAGCTTGATAGCCAGAAAGCAGTTATAGTTGGATGCGGGATAAATCCTTTTTATTCTGATATTGATCCTTATTGGATGGCTGCTTTGGCTATCGATGAAGCTATGAGAAATGTAATTTCAACTGGAGCATCTTTAGAGAAAACATTTATTCTAGATAATTTTAGTTGGGGTTCTCCAGAAGATTCTCAAGTCTTGGGAAGTTTAGTAAGGGCGGCAAAAGCTTGCTATGATTATTCTGTTTATTTTGGCGTACCTTTTATCTCGGGCAAGGATAGTTTGTATAATGAATATAATTTGGGTAAAAATAAAATCACTATTCCCGGGACACTTTTAATTTCAGCTGTATCGGTGTTAGATAATTGGCAGTTAGCTTTAGGTAGTAGTTTTTCTAAAGAAGATAATCTTATTTATCTAATTGGTTTAACCAAACCAGAACTTGGCCAATCTGAATACTTAAGGCAAAAAGGCATAAACCAAGGTTTGGTGCCGAAAGTTGAACCTAATGCTAAAGATACTTTTATTAATCTATCTAAAGCTATAAAGCAGAAGCTAGTTGCTTCTTGCCATGATTTATCTGAAGGTGGCCTTGCCGTAGCTATATCTGAAATGTGTGTAGGCTCTGGGATGGGGGCATCTATTTTTTTAGAAGAGGTACCGGTTCAAGAAAGTAATAAAGACTATCAACTTTTATTTTCTGAATCTCCTTCAAGATTTCTGGTTGAGGTATCTAAAGATAAAAAAGAAGAGTTTGAAAAACAACTCCAGGGGACGCCTTTAGGGCTTATTGGCTGTGTTTCGGCCGATAAACAATTAACTATATATAACAAAAAATCAAAAAAAATTATTGATATAAATTTATCATATTTAGAAAAAAGTTTGCTTAAAGTATTTCAAGAGTTTAGATGGAAGCAAAAGGAGCTAAAAAGTAAGTAATCATGGCAAAGCCTAATGTTTTGATTTTTCGTACTGCTGGAACAAATTGCGATAAAGAAACAGAATTTGCTTTTAGAACTGCCGGCGCAAAAACCGAATTAGATCATATAAATTCTATTAAGAAAAAAAAGGATTTTTCTTCTTATCAGATTATTTGTATTCCGGGAGGCTTTAGCTATGGGGATGACCTTGGAGCAGGAAAAATATTTTCACTAGAAATTATTCTTTGGTTAAAAGAGAAAATGAAAAATTTTATTCATAAAGGTGGTTTGATTTTAGGAATTTGTAATGGTTTCCAGATTTTGGTTAGATCGGGTATTCTTCCTAATTTAAATTTTAGCCAAAGCCTAAGCTTAATAGAAAATGATTCCGGGCGTTTTGAAGATCGGTGGGTTCAACTAAGGATAGATTCTGATTCTAATTGTTTAGCTAGAAAAATATGGTTTAAGCAGTTGCCAGAGTTGATTTATCTACCAGTTGCTCATGCTGAGGGTAAACTGTTTTGCAAGGAGAATATTTTGGATAAAATAAAAAATAATAATCAGGTTGCGTTAAGGTATAGCAGTGATAAGGGCAATGCAGTTAATTATCCGGATAACCCTAATGGCTCTTTGGATAATATTGCAGGTATTCTAGACCAAACAGGTAGAGTTTTGGGGCTTATGCCACACCCAGAAAGGTTTATTTTTCAGCATCAATATCCATATTGGCGAAAAGAAAAAAAAGATCCATATGGCATCAGCTTGTTTAAAAACTCTGTGAATTATTTTAGGTAATTTAATAAAGGAGAATATTTATGAGTGGTATATTTGGAATAGTTTCTAAAAATAAAAAGTGTATGGACCAGCTTTTTTATCTTGGCGATTATCATTCTCATCTTGGGACTAATTTTGGAGGTGTGGCTTTATCTGGAAAAAAAATGGTAAGAAAGATACACAATATAAGTAGTAGCCAATTTAAGTCGAAATTGTTAGAAGAATATAGTTCCTTAGAAGGTGATAAGGGGATTGGAGCTATAAGCTATGAAGAACAGCCTTTATATGTTAAATCCAGGTTTGGAGACTTTTGCTTGGCGATAAATGGGTGGATAAATAATTGGAAAGATTTAGCCCGAGAATTATTTTCAAATAATTTTTCTTTTAGTGAAGTTTCTAATAGCCGGGTAAATATATGTGAATTGGTAAGTAAATTAATTTTACAAAAAGGATCTTTAGACAAAGGGATAGAATATATGTATTCAAAGATTGAAGGTTCTATATCTTTATTAATTTTAACAAAAAAAGGAATTTATGCTTCTCGAGATAAATACGGAATATCATCATTAGTTGTTGGGAAAAATAAAAGTGGGTTTGCAGTTACTACCGAGACTGCGGCTTTTCCTAATTTAGATTTTAAAGTTGAAAAAGAATTGATGCCGGGTGAAATTGTATTTATAAATAAAGAGGGCTTACAGCAAAAAAAAGCCGGTAATAAGAAGAATTTAAAGATTTGTGCTTTTTCATGGATTTATACAGGATTTCCTGCTTCTTCTTATGAGGGCATAAATACAGAAAAGGTAAGAGAAAATTGCGGTAGGTATTTAGCTCGAAACGATAAAATTAAGCCTGATTTAGCAGCTGGAGTTCCAGATTCAGGCACTGCTCATGCTATAGGGTATGCTTTAGGCAAGGGCATTCCTTTTCGCAGGCCTTTGGTCAAATATACACCTGGATATGGGCGAAGTTATCTTCCTTCCCTACAAAGTATAAGAAATTTAGTGGCTAAAATGAAACTTATTCCGATAAAAGAAATAATCAAAAATAAAAAGATTGTTCTTTGTGAAGATTCTATCGTAAGGGGTACTCAACTTAAAAGCTATACGCTCACAAAATTATGGGAAAATGAGGCTAAACAAATTCATGTTCGGGTTGCTTGTCCGCCCTTGATGTTTCCTTGTATCTTTAATTATTCAACTCGAACCAAAAAAGAATTAGTAGCTCGCCGGGCAATAAAAGCAATTGAGAAAAAGGAAATAAAAGATGTTTCTCAATATATAAATGATAGATCTGCTGAATATAAGAGAATGGTATCTTGGATAGCTAAAGATTTAGGAGTGACCAGTTTAAAATATCAGAAAATTGACGATATGGTTGCAGCAATTGGCTTGCCTAAAGATAAGCTTTGTCTTTATTGCTGGAGAGGAAAAATATAAACAGAGGAGAATTCATGGGAAAAATTGATTATAAAAAAGCGGGTGTAGATATCAAAAAAGCGGATCAGTTTGTGGCAGGGATTAGTTCTTTTGTTTCTTCTAAAAAAATTAACAAGACTTCTGCTTTTGGTTCTCTTTTTGATTTTAAAACTATAACTAAAAAATATAAGAATCCAGTTTTGGTTTCTTCCACTGATGGGGTGGGTACAAAATTAAAATTAGCTCAAAAATTTGGCCTGCATTCTGGAGTAGGCATAGATTTAGTAGCTATGAATGTCAATGATATTATTTGCTTAGGGGCTAAACCGCTTTTTTTTCTTGACTATATAGCTTGTGGTAAATTGAAACCAGCTGTTCTAAAAAAAGTAGTGGGAGGAATACATCAGGGTTTGTCTGAAAGTAATTGTAGCCTTTTGGGAGGCGAGACTGCTGAGATGCCTGGCATGTATAAAAAAGATGAATATGATTTAGCTGGATTTTGTCTGGGAGTAGTTGATAAGAAAAAGATAATAAATGGAAGTAAGATTAAAGAAGGAGATAAAATAATAGGAATTTCTTCGTCGGGCCTTCATTCTAATGGTTTTTCTTTAGTAAGAAAGGTATTAAATCAAAAAGATCTTAAAAGTTACAAAAAGACTTTGCTTGAGCCTACGCGTGTTTATGTAAAACCAATACTTTCTTTATTTTCATCTAAAAGTTTGGGAAATTCAGTAACCGGGATAGCCCATATTACTGGCGGTGCTTTTTATAATAAAGCGACCAAAATTGTTCCTAAGGGCCTGAGTTTATTGGTGAATAAAAAAAGTTGGCGTCCAAGTAATATTTTTAAAAAAATTCAAGAAAGGGGAAATTTAAGCCAAGCTCAGATGTATTCAGTTTTTAATATGGGTATTGGTTTGGTGGTTGTTGTTAAAAAAGATGCAGCTAAAAAAATATTAAATAAATTAAATAAAAGTTACAAGAGTTATTTAATTGGAGAAGTTGTTAAAGATAAAAAGAAACTTATCTTAAATTAAGTTAAAACAGGAGTAAGTGTGAAAGTTTTAGTTGTTGGATCAGGAGCTAGAGAGCATTGTTTAGTTGATAAATTATTTCAAAGCCCTAAAGTTGATAAGGTCTATATTGCCCCTGGCAATGGGGGAACATCCCAATTAGGTGAAAATATTGATATTAAGTCTGATGATATTGAATCTTTAATAGAATTTGCAGTTGCTAATGATATAGGATTTACTGTGGTGGGCCCGGAACTTCCCTTAGCTAAAGGGGTTGTGGATAAGTTTAAAAAGAAAGGATTAAAAATTTTTGGCCCAAACCAAGAATTAGCCAAATTGGAATCTTCTAAAGTATTTGCTAAAGAGTTAATGAGAAAATATAATATTCCTACCGCGAACTTTAGAGTTTTCGGTCAACCTGATTTAGCAAAAGAATATCTCAAAAAAGTTAATTTTCCTGTTGTAGTTAAGGCAGATGGTTTGGCTGCTGGTAAAGGGGTTATAGTTTGTGGGAATAAAGAAGAAGCCAAGATGGCAATAGATACTATAATGGTAGAAAAAAAATTCGGTCAAGCTGGTAATAATTTAATCATTGAAGATTGTCTAATAGGCCAAGAACTTTCAATTTTAGCTTTCTCTGATGGAGAAACTATTTTACCTTTGGTAGCTTCTCAAGATCATAAAAGGGCTTTTGACAATGATAAAGGGCCTAATACAGGTGGTATGGGGGCCTATGCACCTACTCCTTTATTGGATAAACAAGAGTTTGATAAGATAATAGAGAGTGTGTTTTATCCTTTGATAAAAGGCTTAAAAAAGGAAAATAAATTATATAAAGGCATTCTCTACGCTGGGCTTATGCTTACCGAGAATGGGCCCAGTGTTTTAGAGTTTAATGTAAGATTTGGTGATCCTGAAACACAAGTTGTTTTACCCAAATTAAAAGGGGATTTGGCTGATATCATTTTAAAAACTATTGAGGGTAGATTATCTGAAGCAAAAATTGCATGGGATCTAAGAACTTGTGTTTGTGTAGTATTGGCTTCAGGTGGATATCCCAATAAATACCAAAAAGGTAAAGAAATAAAAGGCTTAGAAGTTGCCCAACAACAAGAAGATATTTTGGTTTATCATGCTGGAACTAAAAGAGAAGCTGGGAAAATATTAACTAATGGGGGAAGGGTTTTAAGCGTAGTAGGTTTAGGTTCTACCCTTGAAAAAACTAAAGAAAAAGTCTATCAAGCCATTAAGAAAATAGATTTTGATCAAATGCAGTATAGAAAAGATATAAGTAATAAAGCGTTAATTAGTCCAAAGTCCAAAGTCCAAGGTCCAAAGTCAAATTAACAAGGAGGGACAAGATGGGAAAAAAGATAGCTGTTGTTTTAGGGAGTAAGTCAGATAAAGAAAAATTAAAGGTAGGGTTTCAACTTTTAGATGAAATGGGAGTTTCTTATCAGCTAAAAGTAATCTCTGCTCACAGAAATCCGGATAAGTTAAGAAGCTATTGCAAAAAAATTGAAAAAGACAAAATAAATTTGGTTATAGCTTGCGCAGGCCTAGCAGCAGCTCTACCTGGATTTATGGCTTCTTATCTAAACATTCCTGTAATTGGAGTGGGCCTAAAGGGCGGGATGATGGATGGCCTAGATTCGCTTTTTTCTATTGTGAGTGCTCCTTCTGGAATTGGCCTTGCTTCTTCAGGATTAGGAAAAAGCGGTTTTATAAATGCGATTATTTTTGCTCTAGAAATAATGGGAATAGCGGATAAAGCAAGTCTAGAAAAAGTCAAAAAAATAAAAAATAAATTTAAACAATAGCAATGGAAAGAATAAAAATCAATGCAAAAAAAATAGCTAGACCAGATATAGCTAAAGCGGCTAATATGCTTTTTCAAGGAAAAATCATAGCTATGCCTACAGAAACTGTCTATGGCTTAGCTGTAGGAGCTGATAAAAAGAATGGAATAGAGAAATTATATTCTTTAAAAGAAAGGCCGCTGGATAAGCCGTTTAGCATCGCTTTGGCTGATCCGAAGAAAGCAATTAACCAATACTTTTTCACTCTTAATCCTTTTGGGTATCGGTTGATAGAAAATTTTTGGCCGGGGCCGCTCACCATTGTTTATTATAAGAATCCCGAAGGTAAAGTTGGTATCAGGATACCTTCTAATTTTATTGCCAATAGCATCTTAAAGCTTTTTGGTTCTGCGGTTTTTTTCCCTTCGGCTAATCGAAGCGGCCAAAAGGAAGCTATTTCTGCAGATCAAGTAGAAGAAATTTTTGATGGGCAAATAGATTTAATTGTTGATGGAGGAAAGGCTGATCATAAAGAATCATCAACGGTTATAGATTTAACTTATAAGCCATTTAAAATACTAAGAGAGGGGGTAATTTCAGAAAAGCAGATTGCAGCTATTTTTATCAAAAGGAGAATATTATTTGTCTGTACTGGAAATAGTTGCCGGTCTCCTATGGCGGAGTATATTTTGCGTAAATACCTACAGGAAGAACGAATGGCTGCTTCACAAAGATATGAAATTATTTCTGCAGGGATTGCTGCTCCAGAAGGCAGGCATCCTCCTGAGCCAGTAGAAAAAGTAATGCAAAATCGGGAGAATACTAGTATAGCAAGTTTTAAGGCCAAACAATTAACAAAACAAATGATACTTTCTTCAGATTATATTTTTACAATGGAAGATTCCCAAAAAGAAGATATTTTGAAAAAAGTTCCTTCGGCTCAGGCAAGAACTTTTAATTTAACTAAATTTCTTCTTTCTAAACAAATTACAAACATTCCTGATCCAATAGGGAAAAATTCTGCTTTTTATGAAAATGTTTACAGTTTAATAAAAAAATCAGTAAATGAGTTAAGTGATTGGTTATAATGGTAATTTAGGAAAAGGAGAGTAATATGAGAATAGCTTTTGGGTGTGATCATCGCGGTTTTAAATTAAAGAATACTTTAATAAACTATCTAGAAAGTAAAGGCCATAAAATTATTGATTTTGGTACATTTTCTAAAGATTCGTGTGATTATCCTGATTATATCTATCCCGCTGCATCTGCAGTAGCTAATAAAAAAGCAGATAGAGCTGTTGTTATTTGTTTTACTGGAATTGGGAGTTGTATTTTGGCAAATAAAATAAAAGGAATAAGAGCAGCTTTAGCTTATAATATAAAAAGTGCTAAGCTTTCTCGTCGTCATAATGATAGTAATGTTTTGGTACTTGCTGCAGACCTGGTGAAGCCAGATTATGCTAAAAAAATGGCTTTAAGTTGGCTTAAAGAAGGTTTTGAAGGAGGAAGGCATAGCCGAAGATTGCGTAAGGTGCGAAAAGTTGAGGAATTCAATGAGACTTAACCGAAACGAAGTTGAGGTTGTAGTCGAATTAATACTGAGGAGCGGAAGCTCCGAAGTATCTTATTTAGGTGGTTAAGACACTTCGCCGAGTAATTCGGCTCAGTGTCATTAAAAATAAAGGTATTCGCTAAATAATTGCATTTTTAATGAGGAGGCTCAAATGTTTAAAAAATTAAAACAAAAAGATTTAAAAATTTATTCTGCCATATCTCATGAACTTAAAAGGCAAAGAGAACATCTTGAGCTTATTGCTAGTGAGAATTTTGCACCGCCTGAAGTTTTAGAAGCTCAAGGTTCGGTGTTGACTAATAAATATGCTGAAGGTTATCCGCATCGGCGCTGGTATGGAGGCTGTGATTTTGTTGATACAGCAGAGGATCTTGCGATTGAAAGAGCTAAAGCTCTCTTTGGGGCTGAATTTGCTAATGTACAACCTCATTCGGGAACTCAAGCTAATATTGCAGTTATGATGGCGGTATTAAAACCTGGAGATACAATTTTAGCTATGGATTTAGCTTGTGGGGGACATCTTTCTCATGGGCATCCACTTAATTTTTCTGGAAAATTTTACAATATAGTTTCATATGGTGTTGATAAAAGCTCAGAGTGTCTAAACTATGAGAATATAGAGCAATTAGCTTTAGATAACAAACCCAAGATGATAATTGCCGGGGCGAGTGCATACCCGAGAAAGATAGATTTTAAACGTTTTCGAGAAATCGCTGATAGAGTAGGGGCCTTTTTGTGTGTGGATATGGCTCATTTTGCTGGTTTAGTTGCTGCTGGTATACATCCTAATCCTTGTCCTTATGCAGATTTTGTTACTTCAACAACACATAAGACTTTACGCGGGCCCCGGGGTGGATTTATTTTAGCTAAATCAGATTTTGGCAAAAAGATCAATACAGCAGTTTTTCCTGGAAATCAAGGCGGGCCGCTTATGCATGTTATTGCAGCAAAAGCTGTAGCTTTTGGCTTGGCCCAACAGGATGATTTTATTCAGTATCAAAAACAGGTTGTCAAAAATAGTATCTATTTTGCTAAAAATATGGCTGATTTAGGTTATCGAATTGTAAGTGGAGGAACTGAAAATCATTTATTTTTAGTAGATTTGACTGAAAAAAACATAACTGGTAAAGATGCATCTTCAGTTTTAGATAAAGTAAATATTACCGTAAATAAGAATCTTATTCCTTTTGATAAAAAATCACCTATTGTAGCAAGTGGTATTAGAATTGGGACCCCAGCGGTCACTACTCGCCTGATGAAGGAAATAGAGATGGAAAAAATAGCTAATTTAATTAATCAAGCCCTAATCAATAGAGAAGATGATGTAAAATTGCTAGAAATTAAAAAAGAGGTTTTAAATTTAACTGGGGAATTTCCTCTATATGGTGATTTTGACTTATAAATAAAATTTTAAAATGAAAAATAAAAAAAGACCATCATGGGACCAATATTTTATGGGAGTAGCTTTTTTAGTTAGCAAAAGATCTACTTGTCTACGACGAAAAGTAGGAGCTGTTTTAGTAAAAGATAAGCAGATTCTTGCTACTGGCTATAATGGTGCACCTAGAGGTATAACCCATTGTGAAGTGACTGGTTGTCTACGAGAAAAGTTGAAAGTTCCTTCTGGCCAGCGGCATGAGATATGTAGGGGGCTTCATGCTGAACAAAATGTTATTTTACAATCTGCTTTACATGGTGTGTCTGTTAAGGGAAGTACTATTTATATAACAAATTCACCTTGCAGTATTTGTGCAAAAATGATTATAAACGCTGGTATTGATGAAATAGTTGTTTTTGATGATTATCCTGATAAAATGGCTATGGAATTTTTAAAAGAAGCAAAAATAACTTTACGAAAGTTAAAGGATTTTAATAAAGGAGATATTTAACCAGACATGCGTTGTCCCTATTGCAATTTTAATGAAGATAAAGTAGTTGATTCACGTCTTACTTCTGAAGGTTCTGCTATAAGGAGAAGAAGAGAATGCAACAGTTGTGGAAGACGCTTTACTACATATGAATATGTAGAAAAAACTCCTCTTATGGTAATAAAAAAAGATGGGCGCAGAGAACCTTTTTCTCAACAAAAAGTTTTAGATGGATTGATTAAAGCTTGCGAAAAAAGGGCTATAAGTGTAGAAAAATTGGAAAGCATAGTTTCTGAAATTGAAATTAAATTACAAAAAAAATTTGAACAAGAAGTTGATTCAAATCATGTCGGAGAATTAGTTATGGAAAAGCTTTCAAAAATAGATGATGTAGCTTATGTAAGGTTTGCCTCTGTTTACAGGCAATTTAAGGATATTAATCAATTTTTACGTGAGCTGCGTGAAGTTTTAGGGAGAAAGATAAAGTAATAACTAATTTTTTATAAGCGGCCTTTCTTTTAATTGCCAAACTGCCTTAAGATAAGAACTTATCTATGAAATTCGATACTTACCTAAAAAAAATTCCTCAAATAGATCAAATTTCAAAATTAGCAAAAAAATTAAAAATCAAAGTGTGGTTAGTGGGTGGTTTTTTAAGAGATATTTATATTAAAGCACCCAAAGATTTAGTTGATTTTGATTTTTGTGTGGAAAAAGATATAGATTTATTTGTCGAAAAAGTAGCTAAAATTTTGAAGACTAAAGTGATTGTATTAGATAAAAAAAGTTCTAGTTTTCGAATTGTTTTAAATAAAGATGCAAAAAAATATAGTTATGATTTTATTTTGATGCGCGGAAAAAATATAAAAAAAGATTTAGAACTAAGAGATTTTACAATTAATAGTTTAGCGTTAGATATAATTAATCCAAAAAAAATTTTAGATTATTATAAAGGAATTAATGATCTAGAAAATAAACGAATAAAATCTTTAAAAGAAGGAGTCATCGTTGATGACCCTTTGCGGATATTGAGAGGTTTTTCTTTTGCTGCAAACTATGGCTTTAAAATTGCTCCACAAACTTTAAGATTTTTTTCTCGTCATAAAAAAAAGTTAAGAAATGTATCTTGTGAAAGAATTAATGAAGAACTTTTTAAAATATTTAATTCTAAAAAGTCTTATAAAGTGATTAAAAAAATGGATAAAGTGAAAGTGGTTGATGAAATTTTACCTTATGTCGGTAAGATGCGAAAAACTACACAAGGGGGGTTTCATCATTTAAATGTTTGGGATCATTCTATAGAGGCTTTAAAACAATTTGAGCTACTTTATGAAAGAGAAACTAAAAAAGAAAGTGAGGCTATTGATTTTCTTAATCAAAATTTATCCGGAAATCGAAAAAGATTTCAAATAATAAAGTTAGCTTGTTTGCTTCATGATTTGGGAAAGCCCTTCGTGAAAAAGGCAACTAAAGCCCGGACGATATTTCATGCCCACGAAAAAGTTAGCAGGGATCTTTCTTCTCTTTTTGCTAAAAAAATACGGTTAGCAAGAGTTGAAAGGAAAGCATTAGAAAAGATGGTGTTTTGGCATCTGCGGCCTGGATATTTAGCCGATCAAATTAAACCCAGCCGCAGAGCTGTTTACCGTTTTTTTCGTGATACAGAAAAAGAAGGGGTATCTATTATTTTTCTTTCTTTAGCTGATTGGAGAGCAACCCGTGGCCCATTGGCAGATTTAGAAAAAAGAAAACGCCATGAAAAAATAATGTTGAAGTTGATTAAAGATTATTTTATTGAAAAAAAGAAAAAGCCTATGGCGAAAATTATAGATGGTTATGATCTTATGAAGTATTTTAAGATAAAAAAAGGTCCTTTGATTGGCCAGATTTTAAATAAAATTAAGGAACTTCAAGCTACGGGTAAAATAAGTAAAAAGTCAGAGGCTTTGAAGGCTGCAGAAAAGATTTATGCAAAAAAAGCAAAAAAGAAATAGGTGTTTTGTGGAATTAGAAAATATAATTATAGATTTATCAAAAAGCCTAAAGAAAGATACTCAATGCATAGTGGTATCATATGATTATTTTTCTCGAATAAAAAAAATAAAGAGCATAAATAGCAATTTAAGTAGATTGGAAAAATCCCAGGCAGCATTAATAAAAAATAGTTATTTTAAAACTAAATATATTATTTTAATCAATCTTTGCAATAAGGCTAAAGCAAAAGGCATCCGAGAAATTTTAGTAGATTGTTTTAAAAAAATTAAAGAGAACGATATTAATTCTGTTGCTTTTTTAATGGATAGTTTTAAAAGAGATATTAATTTGCGTATTTTTTCTAAAATAATTGCTCAGGAACTTTTCCGTTTTGTAAGAAGCAAAAAACAAAAAATTTTAAAAAAAGTATCATTTATAACAGGTACTGAACAAAGCTATAAAATACTGGAGAAAAATATAATGGGGTATCTAAATCATATAAAAACCAACAAAGGGCCGTTTCTTACTGTCGATGCAATTATTGGCTATAAAAAAGGGATAGTTTTAATAAAGAGGGCAAACCCTCCTTTAGGTTGGGCTTTACCAGGGGGTTTTGTTGATTATGGTGAAAAATTAGAAAAAGCTGTGGTGCGGGAGGTTAAAGAAGAGACAGGACTTGATTTTAAGAGCCTAAAACAATTCAAAGCTTATTCAGATAATAAAAGAGACTCTCGTTTTCATACTGTTTCGATGGTTTTTACTGGCAAAGGCAAAGGAAGGCTTAAAGCAGCATCAGATGCGAAAGACGCATCAGTTTTTACGATTAAGGGAAATGGCCCTTTATTAGGTTTACCACCCAACATTGCCTTTGACCATAAAAAAATAATTAAAGATTATATAAAAGATAGAAGGCAAAAGAAGAAAGGCTAAGTTATGGATAAAACATCTATACGCTATATTAAAGGGGTGGGGCCGCGCAAAGAAAAAGTATTTAATAATAAAGCAGGGGTTTATACTATCGAGGACCTTCTTTATTATTTCCCTTTTCGTTATGAAGATAGAACTAATTTTATAAATATTATAGATTTAAAAGAAAATGAACCAGCCGTAATTGAGGCAGAAGTTCTGGCGAAAAATTTAAAAAAATTTCCTTATTTTATTCGATCTCGAAAAACAAAAAGTATTTTTGAAGCTATTTTAGAAGATAAAACTGCTAAAATTAGTTGTAAATGGTTTAATCAATCATATCTTGATGATTCCATTAAAGTAGGTCAAAAGTTAATTATTTATGGAAAACCTTCTCGCTATAAAGGTAAATTACAAATAATTTCACCAAAGTTTGAGGAAAGTGGCAATGATCAAAACCTAGAAGTTGGTAAAATTACATCTATTTATAGATTGCCGGCTGAATTTAGCCAAAGGTATATTAGAAAAACCATATTTTCTATTCTAAAAAATTATCATTCAAAAATTTCTGACCCAATTCCTTTTAGCATTAGAGATAAACAAAATATTTCTAATATTGCAAAAAGTTTTAGGCAAATACATTTTCCTGATTCATTAAAAGAGGCTGATTTAGCCAGACAAAGGTTTGTTTTTGAAGAATTATTTATTTCACAAATTATGGTTTATTTGCGTAAGGCTAAACACCGTCTTCAAGAAGGTCCTAACTTAGAGGTTAATTGGGAAGCTGTAGAGAAAATTAAAAAAACTTTGTCTTTTCAATTGACCCAAGCTCAAAAAGAAGTTTTAGCTAAAATTTTATCGGATTTAGGTAAAACTTATCCTATGCATAGGCTTTTGCAGGGGGATGTAGGTAGTGGAAAGACTGCTGTAACTCTTTTTCCGATAATTTTATCTGCTCTGTCTTCTTGGCAGGCAGCTTTCATGGTTCCTACTGAAGTTTTAGCTTATCAACATAAAAAAACAATTGATGATTTATTAAAGAAAGCTGGCCCTTTTTTTGCTAATTTAAGAGGTAGGGTGGATATATTGACATCATCATTATCAGCTAAAGAAAAAAGTGTTATCTTGCAAAGGTTAGCTAAAGGAGATTCATTAATTGTAGTAGGAACTCATTCTTTGATTCAAAAGAACCTGAAATTTAAAAAATTAGGATTGGTAGTAATAGATGAGCAACATAAGTTTGGCGTAGCTCAAAGAACACTTTTGCCTAAAAAAGGTCAACTTTCACCAAATTGTTTAGTAATGAGTGCTACACCTATTCCACGCAGTTTAGCTCTTTCTATTTATGGGGATCTCGATGCATCAACCATTTACCAATTGCCTCCAAATCGGAGTAAACCAGACACAATTGCAGTCAAAGAAGAAAAAAGAAAATGGGTTTATGACTTAATTGAAAAAAAAATAAAACAGAAAAAACAGGTTTATATAGTTTATCCAATCATCGATCAAAATGATGATTTAGAGGTTAAATCGTTAAACCAGATGCATAAAAAAATAAAAAAAAGGTTTTCAAAATTTTCGATAGGGATATTCCACGGTCGATTAAAAAATCAAGATAAGCTAGCAGTAATTAATAAATTTAATAAAGCTAAAATTGATATTCTTATCTCTACAAATGTAGTAGAGGTTGGCCTTGATATTAAAAATGCTACGACTATGGTAGTAGAAAGTCCACAAAAATTTGGTTTATCCCAGTTGCATCAATTACGTGGTAGGATTAGAAGATCCAGCCAAAAAGCTACTTTTATTTTAATTTATAGAGAGAGCATCTCCCAAGAAGCTAAACAAAGGTTAGAAATAATAGAAAAAGAAAGTGATGGTTTTAAAATAGCTGAAGCAGATCTAAAGCTACGCGGTCCAGGAGATTTTTTTGGACAACTTCAACATGGATTACCTAATTTGAAGATAGCAGATCCTCTAAGAGATCTAAATATTTTAAAACAGGCACGGATTTTGGCCAGAGAAGTTATAAAAAAAGACCCTTACCTAGCCCAATCCGAATTTAGGCCATTAAAGGATTACCTTAGTGATAAAAAATGCAAGTTTTAGGGGGAAAATTAAAGGGGAGAAAAATTAAAATCCCGGCCCAAATAAGACCAGTCTCTCAGCGGATAAAGAAAAGTTGTTTTGATATAATATTTGATTTAGTTGAGGCCAAGACAGTTTTAGATCTTTATGCTGGTAGTGGTTCTTTGGGTATAGAAGCCTTATCTCGAGGTGCGAAACGGGCTGTTTTTGTAGATAGGGATAAAGCTAGTATAAAATCTATAAAAAATAATATTAACAACTTAAAATTAAATAAATCTGCTGAAATTTATTGCAAAGATAGCTCTTTAGCTATAAAATATTTATGGAGGGAAAAAGCATTTTTTGATCTTATTTTTCTTGATCCGCCCTATTACAAAGGGTTGCTTATAAAGAGCTTGCAACTGCTAGAAAGTTATGATATATTAGCCCGTTCTAGTTACTTAATTGGTTTTTGTTATGAAAATGATCAGTATGCTCAAGAGTATAAAAGTTTTTCCTTAGATTTAAAAAGAAACTACGGCCAATCTACTCTACTTATATACAAAAAGTAAATAATGAAAAAAGCTATTTATCCAGGGACGTTTGATCCAATTACTAATGGTCATCTTGATATAATCAATAGAGCCAATACTTTATCAGATAGCTTAGTAGTTGCAGTAGCTAAAAATCCATCTAAAGATTGTTTTTTCTCTTATGATCAGCGCCTGGATTTAGTAAAAAAAGTAACTAAGAGCATAAAAAGCATAGAGGTTTTAGGGTTTGATGGATTGGTTATTGATTTTGCCCGTCAGAATAAAGCTAATGCAATCATTAGAGGGCTAAGAACAATGTCAGATTTTGAATATGAGTTTAAAATGGCGCTAACTAATAAAAGTTTAGCCCCAGGTATTGAGACATTGTTTTTAATGACCCACCCCCAATATTCTTTTATTTCTTCTCATTTGATTAAAGAAGTTGCTTTATTGGGAGGGGATTTAAATAAATTTTTACCTGAGCCGGTATTATCGGCAGTAAATAATAGAATTAATGAAAATTGCAGTTAAAAAAATAAGTGAAGAAGGGATAAGCTTAGATGAAAAGATCCCGGCGAAACTTTGGAATTTAGACGGATTTGACTTGAAGTTTATTGACTATATCAAGGTACAAGGAAATTTTAAAAAAGTTTATAATGAAATAATTAGTAGTGTTAATATTGTAGCACATTGCCAAATTTGTTGTTCGCGCTGTCTTGTTAAAGTTTGTCAAATTAAAAATTATAATTTTCAAAAAAGTTATTCGTTAGATGAATTAGATAAATTTTTGGATATTGATCAAGATATAAGGGAAGAAATTTTACTTAATTTCTCTCTTAAGGTGTTATGTTCTCCTAGTTGCTTGGGGCTTTGCTCTGAGTGCGGCAATAATCTTAATTGGGGAAAATGTAACTGTTTAAATTAGGTAATAAAGGTATTCGCTAAATAGCTATGTTAAATATAAGGCATCTCGCCGAGGAAGTCGGCTCGATGCCATTGAAAATAGAGGAATAACACCTAAATAATTAATTTTCAATGGAGGTAAATGATGGCACATCCGAAACGAAAACACTCCCATGCGCGAACTCACAAAAAAAGAACACACCAAAAAATACATTCTCCCTCGCTGGTAAAATGTAGTCAGTGTAAGAAACCTAAGCCCAAAAATATGGTCTGTCCTTTTTGTGGTTATTACAAAAATAAAGAAATCATAAAAATAGAACCAAAAGAAAATAAAAAGAAAAAAAGACAAGGTTAATTTATGGCTAAGTTTAAGATAGGGATAGATGCTTCGGGGGGAGACCTTGCGCCTTTAGAGATTATTAAAGGGTCTATCTTGGCTAAAAAAGAGATAGATCAAGAGCTAATCTTGATTGGTGATAAGGAAAAGATAAGAAGGGAGCTTAAAAAATATAAGGTAGATTTTGCTATTGTTAACGCTCCCGAAAAAATTGGTATGGCTGAATCCCCGGTTTCTGCAGTAAGAAAAAAAAGAAATTCTTCAATAGTTGTAGGTTGTAAGCTTCTTAAAAAAAGAGAGATTGACGCTTTTGTTTCTTGTGGTAATACCGGTGCTGTGGTTTGTGCCTCAGCTTTAATTTTAAAGTTTATCGAGGGAGTGGAGCGTCCCGGCATAGCCTTGATGTTTCCTACTCAAAGAGGTATCTCTTTGCTTATTGATGCGGGAGCTAACATTGATTGTAAACCGATTCATCTGCTCCAATATGGAGTGATGGCCTCTGTTTATTATAGCACTGTTTTAGAAAAAGAAAGGCCTACAGTAGGTCTTCTTAATATTGGCGAAGAAGCTTCTAAAGGCCTTGAAGTATTAAAGAATACTCACAAACTTTTTGAACTTTCATCTTTGAATTTTTCTGGTAATATAGAGGCTAAAAGCATTCTTTCAGGAAATTCTGATTGTATTGTTTGTGATGGTTTTGTTGGTAACATTGCCTTAAAAGTTCTTGAAGGAAGTACTGAAGCAATGGGTAAACTTTTTATTGAGTTTATGAAAAAAAGCTTGCCGGGCCGATTGGGACTTTTATTGGCAAAAGGAAATCTTAAAAAACTTAAAGAATCAATAGATTATTCTGAATATGGGGGTGCACCCCTCCTAGGCGTAGATGGAGCGGTAATCATTGGCCATGGGAGGTCTGATGCTAAAGCCGTAAAGAATGCAATTGGAGTGGCAGCTAGGGAATTGAAAAGAAAACTTAACGAAAGAATAAAGGAAAAAATAAATGAAACCTGTCAAGATAGTAGGATTAGGCAAGTACTTGCCGCCTAAAAAGTTAACAAATTCTGACCTAGAAAAGATGGTAGATACCTCTGATGAGTGGATTACAACTCGTACCGGTATAAAAGAAAGAAGAATTGCTAAAGGCATGCCTTCTTCAGAACTTGCTTATAAAGCATCTAGGCAAGCCTTAAAAGATGCGGGTTTAGGTGCTGATGATCTAGATTTAATAATAGTGGCTACCATTACTCCGGATAATTTTTTTCCTTCGACTGCCTGTCGATTGCAAAGTTTGCTTAAAGCTAAAAAAGCAGCTGCTTTTGATATTTCTGCCGCTTGTTCGGGATTTGTTTATGGGTTGACCTGTGCTTGGCAGATGATTGGGGCAGGATTGTATAAAAATGTTTTAGTAGTAGGTAGTGAAGTTCTTTCTTCAGTTACTGATTGGCAGGATCGTTCTACTTGTGTTCTTTTTGGCGATGGAGCTGGGGCTGCGGTATTGACTGCGGCAACTCAAAAAAGCTTTTTAAGTTCACATTTAGGCGCAGATGGCTCACGTGCAGATCTTTTAAATATTCCAGCCGGTGGTTCTCGGATTCCCGCTTCACATCAAACAGTTGATGATAAACTCCATTGTATAAAGATGAAAGGTAATGAATTATTTAGAGTAGCTGTTAGGATTATGGTAGATGCTGCCAAAGTTGCTTTAGCAAAGGCAGGGCTTAAGGCAGATGATCTAGATATGCTAGTTCCACATCAGGCGAATAAAAGAATAGTAGATGCTGTAGTCAAAACTTTAAAGATAAAAGATAAGGTATATTTTAATCTTTCACGCTATGGGAATATGTCATCTGCTTCTTGTGCTGTGGCCCTCTGTGAAGCTTACCAAGAATCAAAGATAAAAAAAGGAGATATAGTCGTTTTAGATACCTTTGGAGGTGGGCTTGTTTGGGGAAGTTGTGTGATCAAATGGGCATTATGATAGTCCAATGTCCAAAGTCCAAAGTCCAAAATCCAAAGTCAATGGCAAAAGAAGAGAAACAATCAAGATGAGCAAGAAAGCAATAATATTTCCGGGACAGGGATCTCAATACCCTCAGATGGGTTTGAGTTTATATCAAAATTTTCAAGAAGCAAAGAGAGTGTTTGATCTGGTTGATCAGATCTCCGAAATTAAAATATCAGAAGCTATATTTAGCGGAGATCCTTGTCAGCTTAAAGATACAGCTATCCAACAATTGGCTATTTTAGCAGTTAGTTTAGCAGCTTATGAGTTGTCAAAGCCTAATTTGGGGGATGTTGAATTTGTTCTAGGGTTAAGCTTGGGTGAATATAGTTGTCTTTATGCTGGAGGGGTTCTTTGCCTAGAAGATCTTATTTTATTAGTTAAAGCAAGAGGCCAAGCCATGCAGAAAGCAGCCAGAGTTAATCCTTCCTCTCTGCTTGCTGTTATTGGTGCTAATCGAGGTTATTTAGAACCAAAACAAAAAGATCTAGATTTTTATATTTCTAATCTAAACTCTCCTTCTCAAGTTGTAATTTCTACAAAAGAAAAAAATAAAAACGAATTAAAAAATAAATTAGAAAAAGAAGGGTTAAAGGTAATAGAACTTAAAGTTTCTGGAGGTTTTCATTCACCTTTTATGGAACCAGCTCGAGAAGAGCTTAAAAAAGTTGTTGCCAATTTTGAATTTTCTAATGCATCTATTCCTATTGTAAGCAATGTGACTGCTAGTCAAGGTATTGAGTCTGAAGAAATAAAGAAAAATTTACTTAAACAATTAGTTAGTCCTGTACTATGGATGGATTCAATAAAATATTTATCAAAAGAAGGGATAACTGATTTTTATGAAATTGGCCCTTCAAAGGTATTAAAAGGGATCTTGAGAAAGATAGACAGAAACCTAAAAGTTGTAAATATAGAAAAAAAAGAAGATATAGAAAATATAAATAAGGAGGGGTATGGATTTTAAAGATAAAGTAGTAGTAGTTACCGGTGCTGCCAGGGGAATTGGCAAACAAATTGCTTACAGTTTTGCTAAAAGAAAAGCAAAAATAGTTTTGCTTGATCTGGACCCGGCTCAGCTTGAAGCTGCACAAAAGGAGTTGTCCGATATTACCGAGTGTCAATCATATCCAATTGATGTTACAAATTCTCAGCAGTTAACCAACGTTATAGACAAAGTTATTGACAAGTTTTCAAAGATTGATATATTAGTTAACAATGCTGGGATAACTAAAGATAACCTGGCTTTAAGGCTCTCTGAAACAGATTGGGACAAAGTATTAGAAGTTAATTTAAAAGGTGCTTTTTTAGCTTCAAAAACTGTTTTAAAAAGAATGTTAAAACAGCGGAGTGGAAAAATTATCAATATTTCTTCAATAATTGGTATTATTGGTAATTTCGGCCAATCAAACTATGCGGCTTCTAAAGCAGGTTTAATTGGGTTAACAAAATCTCTTTCTAAGGAAGTGGGGGCTAGGGGGATAAATGTAAATGCTGTTGCTCCCGGTTATATTGAAACTAAGATGACCGACATTCTTCCTGATAAGGTTAAAGATGAAATGCTTAAAAGAATTCCTTTAAAGAGGTTTGGTTCAACTGAAGATGTGGCTAATACAGTATTGTTTTTATCTTCTCAGTTAGCAGATTATATAACTGGGCAAGTAATTGTTGTTGATGGCGGTATGATTTAAAAAAAAGGAGGTCTCTGATGGCGATTGAAGAAAAAGTAAAGGAAATAATTTCAGAACAACTTGGTGTTAAGAAAGAAGAGATAAAGCCAGAAAGCTCTTTCATCGATGATTTAGGTGCAGATTCTTTGGATACAGTTGAAGTTGTTATGGCGTTAGAAGAAGAATTTGGCATAGAGATACCTGATGAAGATGCAGAAAAAATTACAAAAGTTGGAGAAGCAATTAAATATATTGAAGAAAAGAAGTAATAAATTTAATTATAATGAATAAAGTTGTTGTTACTAGTTGTGGGGTAGTTTCTCCGGTTGGAATAGGTAAAGTTAATTTTTGGGATGCTTTAACCAAGGGAAGAAGCGGAGTAGGGCCGATTACTCAATTTGATTCTGAACAATTTGATAGTAAAATTGCTGGTGAAGTTAGTGATTTTGATCCTGCGACTTTTCTTTCGCTAAAAGAGCAACGAAGAATTCCTCGATTTGTTCAATTTTCCCTCCAAGCTGCACAAGAAGCTATCGATCAAGCTGGAATTGATTTTAAAAAAATTGATCCTTACCAAGTCGGAACTATTATTGGTTCAGGCGTAGGCAGCCTTGAAA
>JAIPHQ010000030.1 GCA_021735115.1 Candidatus Omnitrophota bacterium | reverse complement strand
TGTGGCCAGCAAAAAGGCTATACTGAAACTTATAGAGGTGTAGTGAGTGAAGTGTGCCTTTTGAAAAAAGTAAAACTGGAAATTGCTGTTAATCAAGATTTTGTTGAACCAACTATTGAAGCTATAACAAATGGGGCTCGTTCAGGAAAAATTGGAGACGGCAAGATTTTTGTTTTGGAATTAGGTGAATGCATTCGAATTAGAACGGGTCAAAGAGGTAGTAAAGCTATCGGCTAAAAATAGTAAAAAGAGTGTAATAAAAACGTATGAATAGACATAATTTTCCCAAAAAACAAGGCTTGTATGATCCAGGATTTGAAAAAGATTCCTGTGGGGTGGGGTTTGTCTGTGATATCAAAGGGAGAGAGTCAAATTCAATTCTAAAAGATGCTTTGGCAGTTTTAAGGAGACTTTCTCATCGTGGTGCAGTTGGTGCTGATCCAAAAACTGGTGATGGTGCAGGGGTCCTTTTGCAAATACCGCATCAATTTTTACAAAAAGTAGCAGCTGAAAAAAGAATCAAGCTTCCCGAACTGGGCCAATACGGAACCGGTCTGGTTTTTTTACCGTCAAACAAGGAAGAACAGCTTAGATGTAAGAATATTTTTAAAAAAATAATTAAAGAAGAAGGACAGGTTTTTTTAGGCTGGCGGAGAGTTCCGGTAGATAGCTCGGTGATTGGTAAAGCTGCTAAAAAAAGCCAGCCTGCTATCTGGCATTTATTTATAAAAAAGGGAAATTTATCTGGGTTGAATCAATTAGATTTTGAAAGGAAACTTTACATAATCCGAAGAAGGATTGAAAATAGTATTTGGTCTACAAATTTAATTCAAAAATCTTTTTTTTATATAAGTAATCTTTCTAGTCGTACTCTTTCCTATAAGGGTCTTTTAATGCCAAGTCAAGTAGAAAACTTTTTTCTAGATTTAAAAGATAATTCTCTAAAAACTGCTTTGGCTCTAGTTCATTCTCGCTATAGTACTAATACTTTTCCTTCTTGGGATTTAGCTCAACCCTTTAGATTTTTAGCTCATAATGGTGAGATTAACACCTTAAGGGGTAATGTCAATTGGATGCGGGCTCGAGAAAGCCAATTGGCTTCTGAAAATTTTGGTGATGATATCAGAAAATTAAAGCCAATTCTTAGCGAAGGAGCAAGTGACTCGGCAATTATTGATAATGCTTTTGAACTTTTAACGCTTTCAGGAAGGCATTTAGCTCATTCGATGATGATGCTTATTCCAGCTGCCTGGGAAAACAATCAACTATTTAATAATAAATTAAAAGATTTTTACCGTTACCATGCTTGTTTTTGTGAATCTTGGGACGGCCCGGCAGCTATTGCTTTTACAGATGGCTTAAATATAGGTGCTGTTTTAGATAGGAATGGTTTGCGTCCGGCTCGCTATATTGTGACAAAAACAAATAAAGTTATTATGGCTTCCGAAGTTGGAGTTTTAAATACAAATCCTAAAGATATTCTTTATTCAGGCCGGCTTCAGCCGGGAAAAATCTTATTTATTGATACAAAAAAGCAAAAAATTATTGAAGATAAGGAGATAAAAAAAGAAATAGCTAATCAAGCTCCTTACGGAAAATGGCTTCGAGAAAATTTAGTCACACTTTCTAGCTTATGCTCTGTTAAATTAGAATCAAAAAATAAAAATTTATTACCACAGCTTACCTGTTTTGACTATACCCGAGAAGATTTGCACCAAGTATTAAAACCAATGGCAGAGGATGCAAAAGAGCCTACTGGATCTATGGGTAATGATACTCCTTTAGCTGTATTTTCAAAGCAACCCCAATTGTTATTCAATTATTTTAAACAACTATTTGCTCAAGTTACGAATCCGGCAATTGACCCAATTCGGGAAAAAATTGTAATGAGTCTAGAGAGTTATCTTGGCTCTCAACAAAACCTTTTGACAGAAACCCCAAAGCATTGCCATAAATTATATGTTGAAAGCCCTATTCTTTCTGATTACCAGCTTTTAAAAATTGAAAAAATTAAAGAAAAAGGATTTAAATCAAAAAAGATTTCTTTACTTTTTGATCCAGAGGATAAATCAGATTTCAAAAGACATCTGGATAAGGTAATAACCAAAGCAGAAGATGCAGTAAAAAATGGTTATGATTTTATTATTTTAACTGATAAAGGAGTAAGCCAAAAAAAAGCACCCTTACCATCTTTGCTTGTAATTGGCGCAGTCCATCATCACTTAATTAAAAAATCTTTGCGCACTCAAGTTGGTTTAATTATTGAAAGTGGTGAGCCAAGAGAAGCTCATCACTTTGCTTTATTATTTGGCTATGGCGCTGATTGTGTTAATCCTTATCTTGCCTATCAGGCTTTAGCAGATTTGGTAGAAAAAGGTAAGATTGATCTAATGTTTGAGAAAGCAGAGAAAAATTATCGTAAAGCTGTAGAGGATGGGGTAAAAAAGATTCTTTCGAAGATGGGTATATCTACTTTGTCTAGTTATCGGGGAGCTCAAATTTTTGAAGGTTTAGGGTTGTCTGATGAGTTGATTAATAAAGCCTTCTTAGGAACTACTTCAAGAATCGGCGGGATAGGTTTCAGCCAGTTGGCTGATGATACTATTTTGCGACATAAACAAGGCTATAAAAGACAGATTAATTCTAAGATCCTTCCTACTGGTGGAGTTTATTCTTACCGTCGTGACGGTCAATTCCATCTTTGGCGGCCGGAGTCTATAGCTGCCTTACAGGATGCAGCCAGGAACAATGATTATAATTGTTATAAAGAGTTTGCCAAACTTATAAATGATCAAAGTCAAAACCTTACAACTTTAAGGGGAGGATTAAAGTTCAAGAAAAAGAAACCAATTAATTTAGATAAAATTGAGTCGATTGAGTCAATTCTAAAACGTTTTGCTACTGGAGCAATGAGCTTTGGTTCAATCTCAAAAGGTGCACATCAAGCTCTAGCAATTGCTATGAATAGAATTGGCGGTAAGTCAAACACCGGCGAAGGCGGTGAAGACCCGCAAAGATTTATAGAATTACCTTCAGGAGATTCTTTGCGTAGTGCAATAAAACAAGTTGCTTCCGGTCGTTTCGGAGTTACTGCAAACTATTTAGCAAATTCTGATGAACTACAAATAAAAATAGCTCAAGGGGCAAAACCGGGCGAAGGGGGTCAACTACCGGGTCATAAAGTTAGTGCGATTATTGCCAAGACTCGTTATACAACTCCTGGAGTAACCTTAATCTCGCCTCCGCCGCATCATGACATATATTCAATTGAAGATTTAGCGCAGTTAATTTTTGATTTAAAAAATTCAAATCCAAAAGCACGAATTAGTGTAAAACTTGTTTCTGAAGTTGGAGTAGGTACGGTTGCTGTTGGAGTTGCTAAAGGACATGCAGATATGATTCTTATTTCTGGTGGGGATGGAGGAACCGGAGCATCTCCGAAGAGTTCAATTTTTCATGTTGGACTTCCTTGGGAACTAGGTTTATCTGAAACTCATCAGGCCTTGGTTTTAAATGATTTACGGAGCCGAGTCCGCTTACAGACTGATGGACAGATGCGAACCGGACAAGATGTTGTTATGGCAGCAATTTTGGGAGCAGAAGAATTTGGTTTCTCTACTGCAACTTTGATTGTATTAGGATGTGTAATGCTAAGACATTGCCACTTAAATAATTGTGGAGTAGGGGTTGCAACTCAAGATGAGATTTTAGAAAAACGTTTTAAAGGGAATCCTGACCATTTAGTAAATTATTTTTATTTTGTAGCAAAAGAAACAAGAGAATTAATGGCTCAATTGGGCATAAAAAATATTGATCAGCTTATAGGAAGAACGGATTTGGTAGAACCTGATTATGCTATTATTCCCAAAAAAGCTAAAAATATAGATTATTCAAAAATATTATACAAGCCGAATGTTTCTAAAAATATAGGGACTTATTGTCAAAAAAAGCAAGATCATAAGATTGATTCTGTATTAGATAAAAAATTAGTCCAACTTTGCAAGCAAAGTTTAAAAGAGAAAAAAGAAACAAATATAAATGTAAAAATTAATAATACTAATCGTACTACAGGTTGTCTGTTGAGCCATAAAGTTGTAAAAAAATTCGGAGAATCAGGTCTAGTAGAGGATACAATTAAAATTAATTTTAAAGGAATAGCTGGCCAGAGTTTTGGGGCTTGGCTGGCTAAGGGCATTACTTTTAGCTTAGAAGGCTTGGCAAATGATTATGTAGGCAAAGGTATATCCGGCGGCAAAATGATTATTTATCCAAACCGAGAATCTTCTTATAAATCTGAGGAAAATATTATTATTGGAAATACTTGTTTTTATGGTGCAATCTCGGGGCAAGCTTTTATCCGGGGCTGTGCTGGAGAAAGATTTTGTATTCGTAATTCTGGGCTAGAGGCGGTAGTGGAAGGATTAGGTGATCATGGATGTGAATATATGACAGGTGGTATTGTGGTTGTGCTTGGCCAAACTGGTAGAAATTTTGCAGCTGGAATGAGCGGCGGTAAAGCTTATGTTTACGACAAAAGAAAAGAATTTAAAAGAAAATGTAATTTAGAAATGGTAGAGTTAGAAAAATTAAGCAGAGAAGATGAAAATGCAATTGGTAATTTGTTAAGACTACATAAAAGATATACTTCCAGTCCGCTTGCAGCCTTTATTTTGGATAATTTTAATTATGAATTGTCTAATTTCATTAAAGTTATACCTATTGAGTATAAAAAAGTGTTAGATCAAATGAAAATAGGGGAAAAACTTGGAGTTGGCGATAGTTCAGATGGTTAACCTATATTCCACCTACGAGGTGGAATCAAAAAGTTCAATAAAATCAGTATCTAATTATGTCCACCTCGTAGGTGGAAATAAGATATTTATAAAAATGGGGTAAAAGTAAGTTTAAGATGAAAAAAGATAAAAAAACTTTTCTTAAATTGAAGCGAAAACAAGTTCTTTGGCGGCCGGTGGGTCAAAGAATAAAAGATTTTAAAGAAGTAGTAGTCTTGCCTTCCCAAAAGCATTCAAAAGAGCAAGCTGATCGTTGTATGGAATGTGGAACCCCTTTTTGTCATTGGGCTTGCCCAATTGGAAATTATATCCCTGAGTGGAATAATGCTTTGGCTTTAGGGCAGTGGCAAGATGCTTACGCTTATTTGGCTGCAACTAATAATTTCCCTGAAATTACAGGAAGAGTTTGTCCGGCTCTTTGTGAGTACTCTTGTACTTTGGGCATAAATGATGATCCTGTAACCATAAAAGATAATGAAGTCGCGATTGCTGAAGAAGCATTTAAGCAAGGGTATGTAAAATCGAATTCTTTACGAAAACGAAACGGGAAGAAAATAGCAATTATTGGTTCGGGTCCGGCTGGTCTAGCTGCCGCAGATCAACTTAATGAGGCAGGTTATAGAGTAACTATATTTGAAAAAAATGATGCAGCCGGAGGGATTTTACGTTATGGAATACCGGATTTTAAGCTTGATAAGTTAATTTTGGATAGGCGAATAACTTTATTAGAAGAAAAAGGAATAAAATTTAAACTCGGTAAAGAAATTGGTAAAAATATTAAGTCAAGCAAATTAGCCAAAGATTTTGATGCTTTACTTTTAACTATTGGTTCTTCTGTCCCCCGGGATCTTAATTTAAAAGGAAGGGATTTAGAAGGAATTCATTTTGCTATGGATTATTTGGTTCAATCAAATAAAAAAGTTGCGGGAAAGAATAATTTTATTGGAGGAGAAATTAATGCTAAAGGTAAAAAAGTTTTAGTGATTGGCGGTGGAGATACTGGATCTGATTGCGTGGGGGTAGCTAACCGTCAAGGAGCTTCTTGTATAACTCAAATAGAAATTATGCCTAAACCGCCTGAGTGCCGAGACGAAAGAAATATGTGGCCAAAGTTTCCTTTGCTTTTAAAAAATTCTAGTTCACACCAAGAAGGGGTTAGGCGCCTTTGGTCTATTATTGCTAAAGAATATAAAGGTGATAATGGTAAATTAAAGAGTGTTTTATGCAGGAAAGCAAAAGTTAATTTAGGTCAAAGTGGATGCCCGCTAATTTCTGAAATTGCTAATTCTGATTTTGAAATAAAAGCTGATTTAGTAATTATCGCCGCAGGTTTCCTACATCCTCAGCGTTCTGGTCTAATTGAGGGCCTAAGATTAAAGTTAGACCAGCGGCAAAATATTAAAACTGGTTTTAATTATATGAGCTCTAGAAAAGGGATTTTCTCAGCAGGGGATTGCCGGCGGGGCCAATCTTTAGTCGTTTGGGCAATTTCTGAAGGACGGCAAGCTGCTTACTACATTGATTCTTATTTAAGTGAGGAGAGCTTTTTACCAAAAATGTAAGGATTTTTATCTAGGATATAGAAATTAACAGAAAATAAGAAATAAGAGGTAGCTATGGTAAAAAATCAAATAAAAGCAAGAATAGCCCTAGAGGATGGAACGGTATTTGAAGGTTTTTCTTTTACTGGTTCTAAAGAATCAGAAGGAGAAGTGGTTTTTAATACTAGCCTTACCGGTTATCAGGAAGTTGTTACTGATCCATCTTACTTTGGACAGATTGTGGTAATGACTTATCCTTTGATTGGAAATTACGGAATAAATTTAGATGATTCTGAATCTTTATCGCCAAAGATAGCTGGGTTTGTTGTAAAGGAGTATAGCCGGATAAGTAGCAACTGGCGTAGTAATAAAGATTTAGGTTCTTATCTAAAGGAAAATAAAGTATTGGGTATAGAAGGGGTTGATACCAGAGCCTTAGTTGGCCGGATTAGAATCAAAGGTGCGATGAAAGCAATTATCTCAACTAGTAAAAAAACCAATAAAGAACTTATTGAAAAAGCAAAAAAATCAAAAGGGATTATCGGTCAAGATTTGGTTAAAAATGTTACCGCCAAAAAGTCTTATTTTTGGAATAATTCGGGCAAATATAAAGTAGTTGTTCTTGATTGTGGCGTTAAATTTAATATATTAAGAATGCTTCAGCAAAATAAGTGTAAAGTTTTTGTGATGCCAGCTCATTCTAATTCCAAAGAGATATTAAAACAAAAACCAGATGGTGTTATGATTTCAAATGGTCCCGGGGATCCGGCAGCAGTCTCTTACTTGATAGAGGAAGTTAAAAATCTTTTAGGAAAAGTACCTTTGTTTGGTATTTGTTTAGGTAATCAGATATTAGGCCTGGCTCAGGGAGCTAAAACTTATAAATTAAAATTTGGCCATCACGGGGGTAACCATCCTGTCAAGGATTTAAGGACCGGCCGAATATCAATTACTGTTCAAAACCATGGTTTTTGTCTTGATCCAAATACATTAGATAAAAAAAATCTTGAGATAACTCATATAAATTTAAATGATCATACGGTTGAGGGTTTGCGTCATAAAAAAATGCCGATCTCATCAGTTCAATTTCATCCGGAAAGTTGTCCAGGATCGCATGATGCACAATATTTATTTTCTGATTTTATAAAGATGATCAAAAAATTTAAAATGGTGGAAGGAAAACGTAGAATGTAGAACGTTGAACGTTGAACAAAAACTATGCCTAAACGTACCGATATTAAAAAAATATTAATAATTGG
>JAIPHQ010000029.1 GCA_021735115.1 Candidatus Omnitrophota bacterium | reverse complement strand
TTTGAGGGGATCTTGACTAAAGTCAGTAAATATGCTATCTAGTTACTATGGATAAAACTTCAGAAGATACAATAAAAGAGTTAAAAAGAGAATTAAAGAAAACTCGATCCCACCTTGAAATTTTTTATGAACTCACCAAAGCAATGCGCAAAACTCTTCATTTAGAAGAAATAAGTTACATTATCTTAACTGGTTTAACTTCTCACCAAGGCCTCAGATACAATCGTGCTGCCTTATTTTTTGTAAACAATGAAAATAAACAAATAGAAGGATTTATGGGTATTGGGCCGATGGATGGAAAAGAAGCTTCAGAGGTTTGGCAGCACATTTCAGATGAAAAAAAAGATCTCTATACTTTAATCGAAAACTACCACTTCATTAAAAAAGACAAAAATAACCGGCCTGCTTTTATGAAATTTATCCAATCCCTTAAATTTCCTATAAACCCAAAAAGTGGATTAATTTTTGATAGTCTAAAAGGCAAAATTCTCTGGATAAAAAAAGGCAATAAACAACTAAAAGATGATCCTTTAATAAAAAAACTTGATTTAGATGAATTTATTATTGCCCCATTACAAATTAAAGGTGAAATTACAGCTATACTGATTGTAGACAATTACATAACTAAAAAAAAGATTAACAAAGAAGACTTTAAGATGTTTGAAATGTTTTCTGAACAAGCAGCAGGAGCTCTTGAAAACTCCTATAGCTTTGAGCTAACCTTAACTAAGGCCCATACCGATCCTTTAACCGGTCTTTGGAACTACGGTTATTTTCAATATAAATTAGATGAAGAGTTAGCTAAAGCGAAATCAACCAAACAAACCATATCGGTTTTAATGATCGATATTGATGACTTTAAAAACTATAATGATAGTTTCGGCCATATTCAAGGAGATAAAGCACTAAAAAAAATAGGAGAAACTATAAAAAATAATTGCCGAAAAATTGACATAGTTTGCCGTTATGGTGGAGAAGAATTTTCCTTGATTTTACCTTCTAACAATAAAAAAGAAGCTCGCTTGTTGGCAGAAAGAATTAGAAAATCGGTAGCAAAAAATAATATTTTAAACTATCGATTTACAATAAGTGTTGGAGTAGCAAATTTTCCTAAAGATGGGAAGGAGAAGAAAGAATTGACCAAAAAAGCTGACGATGCCTTATACAAGGCAAAAAATAAAGGTAAAAACTGCACTGTTGCTTGTTAAGTTTTTGCTTTTTCTTCTTTTCCTTTTTCATCTGCAAACTTAACTGAAACTAACTTTGATACACCTTTTGTCTGCATAGTAACCCCATACAAAACATCAGCATTACTCATAGTCTTTTTGTTGTGAGAAATTAAAATAAATTGAGCCTGTTTGGAAAAATCTCTTAAAATATGATTGAACCTATCAACATTAGCCTCATCTAAAGGTGCATCTATTTCATCAAGTACACATAGGGGGGAAGGTCTTACTGTAAATATAGAAAAAATTAAAGCAATAGCAGTAAGAGCTTTTTCTCCTCCCGATAATAAAGATACGTTTTGTAGTTTTTTACCAGGTGGTTGAACTTCAATTTCAACTCCTGACTCTAAAATATCTTCGGGGTCAATTAAAATTAATTTTGCTCTACCCCCATTAAATAAAAACTTATAATTTTTCTTAAATTCTTTTTCAATTTTTTCAAAAGTTTCTAAAAACATCTGACGAGAAGTGCGGTTAATCTTATTAATAGCTTTTTTTAAATTATCTTTTGATGTAACCAAATCCAGCCTTTGAGCTTCTAGAAAATCCCTTCTTTCTTTAAGCTCCTGGAACTCTTCAATCGCAACTAAATTTACTTCTCCTAAAGAATTCAACCGTTTTTGCATCTTTTCTTTCTTTTGGTTAAGCTCTTCTTTGGGACTATCATCTGGTTCCAATGAAGAAAGATCAACTTCTAAGTTATATACTTGTTTTAGATAATCCTTAATTTTTTCTTTTTCGTATTCTAGGCTTTGAACTTTAAGTTTCTGGTTATAAATAGTTTGCTGTAATTTATTAAGCTCCTGTTTAAGATAATCAATTTTTTCTCTTTGACCTGCTGTTTTTTTATTAAGATCTATCTCTTTTTTCTGAAGTTCTTCTTTTTTGCAAACTGAATCCTCAATACTTTTTTTATCTTTTTCTATCTGTTCTTCTAACTCTTTTATTTTTTCCTCTAAAGAGTTTACTTGTTTATATCCAGATTCTTCTTCCTCTTTTACTTGCTTGATATTATTGTTAAATTCATTAATTTCCTCTTTGAAAAAATCAACTTTTGAACTAATACTATTCTTTTCCTTCTGTAATGATTCTTTTTGAGCCACAACTTGGGCAGTTTGAATATCTATCTCTCTTATAGATTGTTCACAATCTTCTATTATATTTTGCAAAGAAGATAAAACATTGTTTACCTCTTCTAACTCTTGGCTGCTGCTGGTTGTTTCTTGTTGGGCTTGATCTTTTTGTAATTGAAGTTTATCAATTTCAGTTATTGCATTTTTAGTTTCTTCATCTACCAGCTCATATTCTTCTTTTAACCTTTTAACTTCACGTTTAGCTGAATCTTTATCTTGTTGAACTTGAGAAAGGTCATTTTTATAACGCTCAATATTACTATCTTCTAAAGATAGTTCTTCATCCAAAGATTGTTTTTGTTGGGATAAATTATGAATTTTTTGCTTTAATTGATTGATTTCAATCTCTAAGCTAGAAATTTTTTGCTGGAGCTGTTCTTGGTCAAAAGCAATAACTTTGGCCTCTAGTTTTGCTTTAAAAAGGCCTTCTTCTTGGCTAAACTTTGTATCCTTTAAAGAAGCAACTAGCTTATTGATATTGCCAGGATCTTTGTCAAACAAAACTGTAATATTTTCTTTTCGGGAAAAAGTTTCATACTTGGTGCGAAATTCTTTTAAAAATTGATAAGAAGCATTCAACTCAAAAAAATCTTTCTCTTTTTCAGATAATAAATCTCTTAACTTTTCATTTTCTTGATTAATTTCTTTCTCTTGACTAGCTAAGCCTTGTTTTTTTTCTTTTAGCTGACTGAGCTTGTCAAAGACTTGCGAATAATCAGCTTCGGCTTTTTCTAATTTTTGAGAATTTTCTGAAAGTAAATTATCAAGTTTTCCTTTATCCAAAAGTAATCTTTTCTTGCGATTTAACAAAGTAGAAATTTGTGCCTGTAACTCAATTGTTGAATTATGAGTTTTAGCTTTTTGTTCCTCTAAAACTAAAATGCTTTCTCTTTTTTTCTTTAGATCACTTTGAGCTTTTTTTATCTTTGCGCTTTTATCTTCTTTTTCTGCAGAAAGATTAGCTATAGTATGCTCTATTTTGCCTGCCTCTTCTTCAATAGCATCCAGCCGCATAGCTTCTTCCTCTCTTCTTCTCTCTTGTGTACTAATTTTTTCTTCTAAAGTCTTTCCGGTTATCTCAAGCTGTTTACTTCTTTTTTTTAATTCTTCAATCCGTTGGCTGGACAACTCGATATTATTTTGGTAAGTTTTTATTTGAGCTTGAGCCGATACGACTAATGTATTGGTTTGTTCTAGGTCATCCCTTAGGCTGCTTTGTTTTTGATTTATTTCTTCTAACTCTTTGTTTAATGAAGATAGTTGATTTTCAATATCAGTTTCTTTTTCTTTTGACAAATTAAGATTATTAGCAGAATCATTAATCTTTTTATCTAAATCTTTAGCTGATTGAGCAGCTATCTTTTTTTCAACATCAATCAATTTACTTTTAGTCTCTTTGTATTTTTCAGCCTTTTGGGCTTGTCTTTCTAAATAACCAATTTGTCTTTTTACTTCAGCTAAAATATCATCTAGACGAACAATGTTATCATCTGCTTCCGAAAGCCTGCGTAAAGCTTCCTTTTTTCTTTCCTTATATTTCACTATACCGCTTGCTTCATCAAAAATTAAACGTTTATCTTCTGGCTTATAACTTAAAAATGCTTCAATTTTTCCTTGTTCAACAAAAGAATAGGTGGATTCTCCAATTCCTGTACCTAAAAATAGATTTTGAATATCTTTTAACCTTACTGGGCTTTTATTTATAAAATATTGGCTCTCTCCGGAACGGTACAATCTCCTACCAATTAATACCTCATTATAATTAATCGGCAAATATTTATCTTCATTAGAAAAATTTAAGCTGACTTCTGCATAATTTAAGGCAGGATAACTTTCGGTTCCATTGAAAATAATATCTTCCATCTTTGTACCGCGCAGCGACTTTGGGCTTTGTTCGCCAAGCGCCCACTTGATACTATCAAATACATTACTGTTATGGACAATGAAATTATTGGAAACAAAATTATGATTACCTTCTACAGTCAAATCATATACCCATTTAGTGTCTGAAGAAATTTTTTCTATTTCAACTATCTGATCCCAATAAATATCAGAATTAGCAAGACATTTAAGATTTGCTTTAAGCTCTTGATTACAAAAATTACTCTTTCTTTCAATTTGTTCTACAACTTCTAAAATACCCTGACGGCTAGGCAAACACCTATTTTCATAATAAGCAGCTATCTTTGAGCACTTTTTCCTTGTTTTTTTTATATTAATTTTTGAAGATTTTATGAATTGCTTTATTAAATTATTAATTCCAGGGATAGTGTCGAAATTAGGATTAGCTACTGCATTTATTTTATTAATTTTATTTAAAATTACCTTCTTTTTTCCTACTAAATTAAGAAAAGGAGTGATTTTTTTGATATTATTAATCCCATATATATAAACAGAATAATATGTTCTTTTTGTTTTTTTGCTGGTGTTTGAAGCATACTTTTCTTTCTTTCTGATTAAAGCTCGGATGTCCAATCGCAATAAAAGCGTGGAAAGCCCTTGAGCTAGCTCTTTACTAGCCGTCGAATACTCAATATAAAAATTATTTCTTCCATCTTCTATTTTATTTTTAAAATAGGCATCTCCTTCAAAAAGAGCAGAAATAAATTCAAAAATTATTTCCGGTGAAGCTGAAAATAACTGAGGTGGAATTATTTTTTCCTTTGAACCCCCCTCATGCTTGATTTTAAAAACTTTATTCAAAAATTTGCACAGCATAGAAGAAAATATAATTACATCTTTTGCGGTTTTTTTATAAGAAAATATTTTCGGTTTTAACCCGAATGTTTTCTGGCTACATTTAACAAAATCTTTAACTATTGCTTCATCATTATTTACAAACCAAACTTGATTGCTAACAGTGGTTCTACCTTCAGCAATAAGGTAACCTAAAAAACGCACTAGGCTTTTATCTAAAACCTTAGGGATTTTAATAATTCCGTTAGATCTTGATTTAAGCACTGGTAATTCATAAGCATAACCTTTTTTTTGCCTCAGAAGAGGAGCCAGGTAAGCAACATTTAAAGCTTGCTTCGAATTAACACCTACTAATCCATTAGCAGGGATGCCCAATCCATCAGCTAAGCCTTTCCAACTTCCATACTCCTTCTTACCTGAAAAAACTGTCTCTTTTAGATCCCCAGAGTAAGGCACATAGGCTAAATCATCTACAGAAAAATTATTTATTATTTCTTCTGCATTTATTTTATTATTGTAATAATCTAAAGTAAGTTTTCTAGGAAGAGCTATTTTTTTACCTATCTTTAATTGCTCTGCGGTTAATTTTTTGATATTACCATTTTCAATAGTAAAAACAGGATGGTAGTGAGTAGTTACTACCTCTTCACCTTTCTTTGTTCTTATCTTAAGAAGAAAAGAAGGGGATTTTCTTTTAATAAAAGATTTTATCTTTTTTTTCTCTAATTTTAAAGTTTTAGGGTTGAGGGAGAAAACAGAAAAATTATTTTTATTTTCTAAACTACTTAATCCATCTTCAAAATAGAATATATTCTTCGAAGAACTAATTTCATTTTCTACCAATTCGCCAATTTTAGCTACTTTTCCATTTGTAAGGAAAACCTGTGATTGCGGATGCAAACATTTTCCACAACCATTGGGGCCAACTACTGCGGTTATTCCAGAATCAAATTTAAGAGAGGTTTTTTCCGGGAAAGATTTGAAACCAAAAAGGTTTAACTCTTTTAAATACATTATTTTAAATAAACTTTAACGATTTAACACTTCTTTTAGCTGCTTAGTAAAAAGAGGAATTACTTTGAAAAGATCACCTACAATTCCATAATCAGCTACTTTAAAAATAGGTGCATCAGGATCTTTATTGATTGCGATAATTAGATCAGATGATTGCATTCCCACTAAATGTTGAATTTGTCCTGATATTCCGCAAGCAATATAAATTTTAGGACAAACTGTTCGGCCAGTCTGGCCTACCTGATGAGAATAAGGAATCCATCCAGCATCAACACAAGCTCGCGAAGAACCTATTGCAGCATCTAAATCTTTAGCTAGTTCTTCAATAATTTTAAAATTTTCTGGGCCACCTAAGCCTCTTCCTCCTGATACAATAATATCAGCTTCAGCTAAATTTACTGTGGAGACATCTTCTTTAACAAAATCTAGAAATTTTATTCTTTTATCAACATTATTTGAATCAAAAGGCTCTTTTATTATTTCACCTTTACGCGAAGGATCTGGCTTTGCTTCCGGCATTACCTTATGACGAACAGTGGCCATTTGAGGCCTAAAATTAGGCGAAATAATTTGAGCCATAATATTTCCCCCAAAAGCCGGCCTAGTTTGAATTAATATTTTTTTATCCTTATCAATCTCTAAACCTGTACAATCTGCAGTTAAGCCCGTATAGCATTTAACTGCTACCCTTGAGACTAAACTTCTACCTGTTGTTGTTGCTCCAGCTAATAAAATCTGAGGTTTATATTTTTTTATTAATTCAACAATTTTAGCTGTATAATTTTCTGCTATATAGTGTTTGAGATCCTTAGATTCAACTAAATAAACTTTATCTGCACCTCGTTGGATTAACTCCTCTGCTTGTTTTTCGACTCCTTCTCCCAATAAAATAGCAGCAACCTCAGTATCTAAATCATCTGCTAACTGGCGAGCTTTATTTAAAAGCTCAAAGGCAACTGATGTAATAACACCCTCTGAGCTTTCAGCAAAAACCCAAACCCCTTTATGAGTTGAAAAATCTTTAACTTTTTTGGTTTGTTCTTTTATTTCAATAGCATCAAATTTACAACTTTGGAGGCAAGCCTTACAAAGTGTGCATTTATCAAGGTCAATAACAGCTTTTTTTGAAACTATTGTTATTGCATCCACCGGACAAGCACTAATACATAAACCACAGCCAGTACATTTATCTTTTATAATCCTAATTTTACTCATAATATATCTTTGATTTCTTTAACCAATTTATCAACTGTTTCGGCCGGTTCACCTTCAAATATTTTTCCGCCTTCTTTTTTAGGTGGACTGAAAATCTTAACTACCTGAGTGGGAGAACCCTCAAGGCCAATCTCATCCTCTTTTATCCCTAAATCACTATTTTTCCAGATATCTATCTGAGCACTTTTTGCTTTCATTTTTCCCCGCAACGATGGCATTCTTGGTTCATTAATTTCTTTTACTACAGTAATTAAAGCTGGTAATCTTATCTCCAACATCTCATAACCTTCTTCTAGCAACCTTTCAACCACAATAACTTTAGGTAAAGTATCTAAGTGTAGGCTGTCTACCCTTCTTACATAAGTTGCCTGGGGTAAATTAAGATGAGTTGCTATCCCTGGCCCAACCTGGGCAGTATCTCCATCTGAAGCTTGTTTACCACAAATAACTAAATCAAAATCATCTATTTTAGCTAAAGCCTTTGATAGAATTAAACTTGTTGACCAAGTATCAGAACCAGCAAAAACACGATCAG
>JAIPHQ010000028.1 GCA_021735115.1 Candidatus Omnitrophota bacterium | reverse complement strand
AAAAGCAAATAATATAATAAAATCGATATCAAGAAGTAAAAACCAATCTTTAAGTAATCTTTTATTTGGGCTGGGTATTCCTCACATTGGGAAAAAAGCTGGCAATACCTTAGCCAACCATTTCAAATCTCTTGATAAAATCATTCACTTAAAAGAAAAAGATTTAGAAAAAATAGATGAAATCGGGCCAGTTATGGCTGAATCAATTGTAAAGTTTTTTTCACAAAAATCAGTTGAGAAGACATTAAAAGAATTCAAAAAATTAGGATTAGCGCCAAAAAAAGAAGAAAGTAAAAAATCTGATCGGCTAAACGGAAAAACTTTTGTCTTTACTGGACAACTTAATAATTTCAGCCGCAGCCAAGCTCAAAAAAAAGTAGAGGAGTTAGGAGGAAAATGGAGCTCATCACTAAGTAAAAACACTGACTTTTTGGTAGCCGGAGATAACTCTGGCTCTAAATATAGCCAAGCTAAAGGAAAAAAGGTTAAAATTCTTTCAGAAAACAATTTTTTGAAATTGATTGGTATTTAATGTAGGGGCACATTGCAATGTGCCCCTACTTGATTTTTTAACAAAATCACATATAATAAGGCAGATGAGGCCTAGGCAATTAAACCTTTTTGGGGTAAAAAAAGACAAAAATAAAGACCCAGAAAGAGAGGGAATAGTTATACCTGTTGACACAGCTATTTTACTCATAGTTGTAATTATTCTTTTATTTATTATTGCCTTCTCCTGGGGGGTAGAAAAAGGTAGAAGGTTAACCCTAAAAGATTTGTCGATAGAAATTAAAACTCAAGAAGAAAATATTGCAGCTGAAGACAAAATCAATAACGAAACAATTAAAGAAGCTAAAAAAACTGACACCGAAGAAATAAAAGAAAAGAATAAAATAATTGAAGCAAAAGAGCCCTTATATGGAATACAGGTAGCCTCGTTTCGAAAACTTAGTAGCGCTAATCAAGAGGCTGAAAAATTAAGAAAAAAAGGTTATTCTGTAAAAATTAAAGAAAAAGGGGAATATTCGGTAGTTTATGCAGGAAAATTTAAAGATAAAAAAGAAGCTGAAGAAAATTTAAAAAAATTAAAAAAAATCTACAAAGACTGTATAGTAAGGAGGTTGTAATGGGACTACATCCATCATTAAAAAGAGGTCAAAAACTTGGCGGAGAACGTTCAGTATTGAAGCGTTCGGAAAGAATTAAGCGTTTGCTTGAAGAAGACAAATGGGAAGAAGGAGATTCTGTCTTAGGTCTACCTAAAGTAAAAGTAGTTAAAATGAAAGCAATAAAGAAAGAAAAACCTAAGGAAAATGAAGAAGCTGCTAAAGACTCCGAAACAACAGAAAAGCAATCCAAAGAAGAAGCCGGTAAAAAGACACCTAAAGAATAAAATGTACTCAACTAAAATCTTTTTATTAGCTTTTGTTTTAGTTGCCTGTTTGATTTTTCCACTTACTGCTTCAGATAAAACCTACAAGGTAACAAAACAAGGAGTTAATATCCGTCTGGATTCGACCTCTCTTTCTGACTCTATCGGCACCTTATCTAGCCAAGATAAAATCAAAGTGATTGATGAGAAATATGATTGGTATAAAATAAAATTACCAGCTCGTTTGAGTTGTTGGGTTTGGTCTGAATTTATAAAAACAGATGGAAAAAATAGAGGAGAGGTTGAAGCTAACAATCTTAATATCCGCAATCAGCCTTCCCTAGATGGAAAAATTATCGGTTCACTCGATAAAAATGATAAAATAAAAATAAAAAGCAAAAAAAAAGATTGGCTTGAGGTATCTTGTTACCCACATGCCTATGGCTGGGTTCACAGTAAACTTTTGGTTGAAGCCACCCAAGAAGAAAAAACAATTAATCCTTATAAAAGGATTGCAGGACTTTCCCAGAAAGGCAAAGATAATCCAGAATTAATTTCTTGCTTTTTTGGCAAAGTAAAATCAGGTTCTTTAGAAAATTCAGCCCTTTATCTAGACGTATTAGAAAATATTATCTTAGAAGATTCTCACAAAGTACCTTTTTATTACTTAGCTGAAAAAAATAAGCTTTCTGATAAAATAGTACAAGAAGCTTATAACTTTCTACAAAGAACATACAACCAAAAAATACAACCATAATATGGATAGTTTAATTTCATTAATTTTATTTTTAATCATTCTTTTTTTTTCAATTACTTTCCATGAATATTGCCACGGTTGGACCGCCCATAAATTAGGGGATCCTACCCCAAAAAATTCTGGACGGCTAACTCTCAATCCCTTAGCCCATATCGACTTATTCGGAACTGTACTTTTGCCAATATTTCTTTTAGTCCTTTCCCGAGGCACATTTGCTATCGGATATGCAAAACCAGTCCCAATCAACCCAAATCATTTCAAAAATCCTAAAAAAGACATCAAGTGGGTTGGACTATCTGGCCCCTTAGCCAATATATTCTTGGCTTTAATTCTAATTACTTTGATTAAATTAAATTTCCCTCTAAAAAACATACTTCTTTTGGGAGCATTTCTAAACCTAATACTTGCTGTATTTAACCTTATCCCGATACCACCCTTAGATGGTTCGCGAATTGTTACTTCTTTTTTGCCTCCAAAAGCAATCCACAATTATCTTCAACTTGAACCGTATGGATTTTTTATTGTAATTTTTTTAGTTTTTTTCGGATTTTTCAGGTGGTTTATAATGCCAATTGTACTTTTTATATTTTCACTCTTTAACATTAAAATACCCTTATGACCAAAATACAAGTTAAACTCAAAAACAACCCTTATCCAATCATTATTAATGAAAATTTAAAGAAAAACTTATCATCTTTAATTGAAAAATACAATTTAGGAAACTTTGGTTTTGTTATAACCTCACCCAAAGTTTACAAGTTATATAAAAAAATAATAAAGGATAATTTTTCTAGCAAAAAATTTAAGATAATAGTTACAGCTAATGGTGAAAAAGCTAAATCAAAATATTGGCTTTTTACAATAATTAAAAAAATCATAAAAACCGATAAAACAACTAAAAATCCTTTCATAATCTGCTTGGGTGGAGGAACTATCGGAGATCTAGGAGGATTTGTTGCCTCAATTTATAAAAGAGGCATACCTTACATCCAGGTCCCAACCACTTTAGTCGGTCAAATCGATTCAAGTATTGGTGGTAAAACTGCAATTGACTTACCTGAGGCAAAAAATATATTAGGCTCATTCTATCAACCAAAAGCTGTATTGATTGATCCTAGCTTTTTAAAGACTTTATCCAAAAAAGATTTTAAAGAAGGCTTGGCAGAAGCCATAAAATACGGGTTAATAAAAGACCGGGAATTATTTTTTCTTATAAAAAATAATCCTAAGAAAATAATTAATCTTGATGCTTTATTAATCAATAAAATAATATATAAATCTGCTAAAATAAAGGCAAGGATTGTTGAAGAAGACGAAAAGGAAAAAAAAGGAATCCGTACCATCTTAAACTTCGGCCATACCTTTGCTCATGGACTAGAATCAGCTTCGAAATACAAAAGAATATCCCACGGAAAAGCAGTTGCAATCGGAATGTTTTATGCAGCACACCTTTCAAAGCAATTAGGCAAATGTTCAAACAAAATTATAGAGGAGATCCAAGCAATTTTAAAACTATATAACCTTCCTATCAAAATACAATTTAACCCCCAGGAACTTTTAAAAGCTATCAGTTATGACAAAAAATTTACTACCGGAAAAATCAGAATGGTCTTAATCCAAAAAATAGCTAAAGTAGAAGTTTCTGATAAAATAACAACCCAAAACCTTAAAAAAAGCTTTAAAAAAATCAACTAGTTTATTGACTTAGCAACGCAAATGTGTTATATTTTAAGTTGAGGAGACGATGGTGGACGAACGACGTAAATACCCTAGATTTGGTGTATCATTTCCTGTGGAATGTACCACTTTACCTTCAAGAAAATATTTTTATACTGTAACTAAAGATTTAAGTTTAGGTGGGGCAAGAATAGTTTCAAATAATTTTTTGCCCAAAGAAGAACCTTTTAAGGTTAATGTAAATTTAATAGATAAAGTTATTGATTTAGAAGCAAGAGTAGCTTGGTGCAAAGAAGAAAGAAGACAACAGAGATACTCGGCTGGTTTAAGATTTCAAAACTTAAACCAAGAAAGCAAAAAAGAGCTTTCTCATTTTATCCAAAGTATTTACAACGCTTAAAGATAATCCAACTACAATCAAATTTAATTAATAATTTAATTTTGTCATAAAACAAATAAAGGATTGGTAAAATATGAGTAAAAGGGCTGAAGCAAAAAGAAAGAATTGTCTTAACTGCAATAAATCATTACGCCGAGTGGATTGGTATTACAGAAACAACGGTTATTTTTGTAACAAATCTTGTTTCCGCGCCTACCAAAAAAAGAAACAAGCTGAACAAGAATCTAACAAGAAAGAAGCAAAAAAAACTTAAGGCGTTTAACAATGAAAGAGCGGCGCAAATATCCCCGTTTAGAAAAAAATCTTCCGATTAAACTTAAACAAACTCCGGATAAAGATTTTGATATAGCAACTGAAACTACAAATATTAGTGTCAGCGGTGCATATTGCGCAGTAACTAAATCAATTAAGCCAATGACCAAGCTTAAACTGACTCTTCTTGTCCCAGTACATAAATCAAAAGTAAAAAAAGTACGAAAGATTGACTGTCAAGGGGTAGTAGTCAGAAAAGAAAAAAATGAAAATAATAAAAAATTCCCTTATCGGATTGGTATCTTTTTTAACGAAATTGATAACCAAGACAAAAAATTTTTGGGTTCTTATATAAATTCATTCTTTCTAAAAAACAATAGTTAACTGGTGAGCAGAACCAATTAACCAATGCTTGAGCTAAACTTTCCCAAACCGGTTAAATTTATCGCTGCTTTTATCTACACTGACAATATAATTTACCAGAAAACAAAAAATAAACTTAGAAAAAAATTTGGAAAAATTGATTATGAATCAAATGAAATCAACTTTGATTCTACAGGCTACTATTATCCTGAGATGGGAAAACCGTTATTTAGGCGTTTTATATCTTTTAAGAAATTAAAAGATCCGGCTCAATTTATTAAAATCAAATTATTTTGCGTAAAATTAGAGAAAAAATTCTCTAAAAACAACTTAAGAACTATTAATATCGATCCCGGCTATATTAATCAAGCAAAACTGGTCCTTACTACAACCAAGGACTTCGCCCACAGAATCTATTTAGGAAAAGGAGTTTATGCTGAAGTTACTCTTTTCTATAAAGACAGTCGCTTTAACCACCTGCCCACAACTTTTCCCGATTACAGAACCGATACCTATAAAGATATCTTTGAACAGATAAGAAATATATATATTAAACAAAACCACAGATTACACTGAATACAGTTTGTACCACGTTTTACAAAAAACACAAATATAAGAATAACTAAATGAATTATGATGATAGTTTGGAGAGGTCTAACCTCTCCAATGACAAATATACCCATAAATCTTCATTATTTGTAAATTAGTATAGATTCGTACATTCATTGATGATTTATTATGAAACTAACCTCAAAAATAAAAGTTATTGATAAAATTTATCCCAAACTTTTCAAAAATTTAGAAAGCTGTACGCTTTGCCCTCGAAACTGTAAAGTTAACCGGCTAAAAGATGAGAAAGGTTATTGCCGCCAAGATAAAGATCTAAAAGTCTACAGCTCTTTTTTACACCTTGGCGAAGAACCACCAATTTCAGGAAAAAGGGGCAGCGGCACAATTTTTTTCTCCGGTTGCAGTTTAAGGTGTGTCTATTGCCAAAACTATAAATTTTCCCAATTAGATAGTGGCAAAATAGTAGAGGAGGAAAAACTGGCAAAAATTATGCTTGATTTAGAGAAGAAAGGAGCCCAAAACATAAATTTGGTAACTCCAACCCATTTTTTACCCCAAATATTAGCAGCTTTAAGAATAGCTTTAGAAAGCGGATTGAACCTACCAATTATCTACAACAGCTCAGGATATGAAAAAAAAGAAATAGTAGAACTGATTGAGCCACTTATCGATTGTTGGTTGCTCGACTTCAAGTATATCAGCCCAAAAATTGCCAAAAAATACTCAAATTCGCCCCAATATCCCGTTTATATTAAAAAAACGTGTCAATACCTATATCAAAGCCAAAAGACCCAAAATAAGCTAAATACAGGCGAAATACCACCAATAATTATCCGTCATCTAGTCCTGCCAAACCATATTCAAGAATCAAGAGCTATCCTTCATTGGATTAGCAAAAATACTCCAAAAATCCCAATAAGTGTAATGTCTCAATACCAGCCATATTTTAAAGCAAAAAACTACTCTCAAATAAACCGTTCTTTAAATCACAGTGAATATCATAAAATTAAAGAAACGATAGAAAAATTAGATTTAGACGGCTGGTTCCAAGAATTTAAACCAAAAGAAAGCCTCGCCGGAGTTTATTTAAAAGAGAATCATAAATAAAACTATCCTTTAGCCTAATCAATAAAAAAAGGCATTTTTTCTTTTTCCAGTTTTTTATAGTTTCAAAAGCCCTTTATTATCCTTTTATTAAAAAGTAGTTAGAGGAGGGTAGAAAATAATTAATTAGGCCTTCCTTGAGAATAGTTTATTAACAAACAACAATTTATACCAAACCAATATAAAAACCTTATAAATTAGCCTATAAGTAACTAAACAATACCAAAAGTAAGTAAGAATTGGGCAATTCACAGGTTTTTTAATAAACTTTATAACCCTTTGGCTACCTTATAGATAACCCCTATTTCAAATACTTATAAAAGTTAACATAAGATATATTATCGGAAGTTGTTATAATCTTTTTTTCTTCTTCTTTTTGTCTTTAAGGGATTCCTTTTCGGGGATTATTCTTTAAGGAATTATATGGTTCATTTAGTAACTTTTGACCCTAGAAAATGGGGTTTTAAGATTTAACTTTGCAAGCCTGTGAGCAACACAGTTTCTTTTTCTTAACACCCCTAATATGCTTTTTCATCTTAAATTTGATAGTATGGCAGGCTATTTTGATCTTACTAACTCATGCTCTATATCAAGAAAATCAAGTAGGATTTTCCTTATATAAACCGATGGCTCTAAATTAGCTTTTTGGGCCCAATTTAGGACTTCTACCCATTGCTTTTGAGTAAGCCGGACATTGATGGTTTTTGTATATTTTACCGCTTTCTTAGGTCTTCCTTTTCCTTTTTTTATCGTCATTTTTGATTTAGCCAAATCTCCCTCCCATTGAAAATGTTATTATTTAGCGAATACCTATATTTTCAATGGCACTGAGCTGAATTACTCAGCGAAGTGCCTTATACTTAATGTTATTATTTAGCGAATACCCTAATTTTCAACTGTGATAATTATTATAGCATATTTTATATTATTTTCAAGCATACAAAAAACCACAAAAAAACACAAAAAATAGCTAATTTAGGCAAAAAAATAAGGGCTGATATCTTACTATCAGCCCTTTTCTATCAAACTATTTTTTAACTTCTAGCCAGCTTGTTATATAACCAAGCAAATACTACCCCTCCAATAAATGCATCAATAAAGCCCCAGAAAGCCCCAACTAAACTTCCTAAAATAGTTGCTCCATAACCAATATAGACAGATGATAATACAGCCACCCAAGTGAGTCCATAACCAAAAATTGCTGAAATACCTAAAATAAGAGTTCCTAGGCCCCAAAGTATACCTAAAGCTAAACCAAAAGCTACTACTTTAAGCTTCATCTGCTCACCTCCTCTATTTAAAGGTTACCACTAACTTTCTAATATCGTTTGGCTGATTCTTTACTCTAATCCCATTTCTTTTTAAGGCCTTTACCATTCGCTGATAGCTTTCTGATACCAATCGGCCTTCAGTAAGATAATTCTTGCAAATTGCTGCATAACCCTTACGATTAGCAATCTTAAAAATCTTAATTTTTTTCGCATCTACTTCCATTTAAACACCCTAAATTATTCTATCTCTACCTAATAATTAATCAAGAAAAAAGTT
>JAIPHQ010000027.1 GCA_021735115.1 Candidatus Omnitrophota bacterium | reverse complement strand
TAAACATCCAATAACTAGTTTTTGCACAGCGCAAAGCGCTTAGCGCTATGCGAATTAATCACCGCAGGCGAGGTAGGAGTTGAACCTACAACCCCCGGTTTTGGAGACCGGTGCTCTAGCCAATTGAGCTACTCGCCTATTTTTAATTTATTAACGAGCATAGAATTATCAAAAATCTTACTTAGGCTTCGCTTCTTTATGAAGAATATGTTTACGTTCAAAAGGACAATATTTTTTTATAGAAAACTTCTCCGGATGCAACCTTTTATTCTTGGTTGTGTAATAATTCTTACGCTTACAACTTGTACATCTTAATGCAATTAATTCTCTCATAATAAGTTACGAAAATAAAAAATTTTAGGGTCTAAACCTCCCCCGTCAATTTTTTGGTTACTTCTAATTTTTAGGCCTACTTTTAACTCCTCAGATTCCCATCCCGCCGTCTTCTAAGCCTGGAATGGGAATTGAACCCATGACCTCGTCCTTACCAAGGACGCGCTCTACCCCTGAGCTATCCAGGCACGATAGCGGGATGCGTTTTTGCTAAAAGCAGGTAAGTAATCTTTAAAAAAACAAATCTATATTGCAAGAACTGACTTCCCGATGATACTATAAAAGAAACTTTTGTCAAGAAAAAAAAGAAAAAATTTTCACAAGGGTGGATTGTAACTCATAATCCTATTGTCATCCTGTACTTCGCTGCGCTCAGTATCTTTCGAAGTATCCTGAGTATTCTCGAAGGAAGGAGCTCCTGGCTCAAAAGAGGCGAAAGCGACGAAGGATCTCCGCAACGGGATGAGATTCTTCGGCTTCGCCCTTCGACTTCGCTCAGGACTCCTTACAGTCGCCTCAGAATGACACCGAGATTATTCTATATCTCGATATTATAACCACTATGCAACAAAAGTGTTGTCAACAGAAATGTTGCATAAGCTGCTTCCTTTAGGAGGGGACGTTTCCCTCTGTTATAAGTTACTGCAGATAAAGAAGTTATAAAGCAGTGTTTTCCGGAGATAAGCGGAAAATACCAGTTTATAACCCATTGATTACCAAAAGGTTATAAATGAGGGAAACGTCCCCTTAATTGCAAAGAATACCTTATCACAGAAAGGTTGCCGAAACAGTATCAGCAAACAAAAAGCCTTTTTTGGTAAGCTCTATTTTCTTACGGTTGCCTCTACCGTATTTAATTAGTTTTTGTTTCAATAGCAACGTTAAAGCCTCCTGCTCTATCTCCAAAAAACTAAAACCGGTTTTTTGCCTAAACCAACTAAAATCTATCCCTTCTTTTGTCCTTATCTTTAAAGCTGCTGTCTCTTTTGCTGATGCAGCAGGTGAAAGTTTTTCCGAATATTCCCAAATTTCCTCCTTTTCTTTTACTGCTTTTATATATTTAGGTAAAGAGGAGATATTTCTCTGCCTTTTTCCTAAAATAAAAGAACAAGCCGAAGGCCCCAAACCTAAGTATGATTTATTTTCCCAATAGTTAGAATTATGAATAGATTTAAACCCTTTTTTAGAAAAGTTAGATATCTCATATTGAAAAAATTTATTTTTAGTAAAATAATCTACCATCTGTTGATACATCAAAACAACTTTATCTGAGCTTAAGGGTGAGATCTTGCCTGCCTCTAGGCCCCTATATAAATTAGTACCTTTCTCGTAAGTTAACATATAAGCAGATAGATGAGTTACAGGAAGCTTGGTGGCTATGGTGAGATCCTCTTGCCATAATTTATGCGACTCCATTGGCAAGCCATAGATTAGATCCATACTTATATTGTCAAACCCTTTCTTTTTAGCTTTCTCTACTGAACTTATAGCTTGTTTGGCTGAGTGGCCCCTACCTAAAAAATTAAGCTTAAGATCGCTAAAAGATTGGCATCCTATGCTTACTCTATTGACACCGTAATCAAGAAGTAAGCTAATTTTATCTTCATCTAAGCTCTCCGGATTAGCCTCAACGGTAAACTCTTTACATCCTCTGGTTATTGGCCTTAGTTTTAAAAATAGCTTTTTTAGCAAATCTAGCGCTAATACTGTTGGCGTCCCTCCACCGATATAAACTGTATCAAATGCTAAATCACAACTTTCAATCTGCTGGCAAAAAACATCAACTAAGGCTGCGGCTAAATCTTTTCGATATATAGTACTATAAAAGTCACAGTAATAACAACGCTTACTACAAAAAGGAATATGAATATACAATGACTTTTTCATAATTTTAATAGCCACCAGTATCCAGTCACCAGTTCCCAGTATATTTTTTTGAACTTTGGACGTTGGACTTTGGACTTTGGACTTATATGTTATAATTATACAGATAAGAACCAGACCGTCTAGATAATTAGTAATTTATTTTATTAAATATATTATGAATAAAAAACCTTTTTTTACTATCATTATCCCTACTTACAATCGCAGGCAATTTTTAAAAATAGCAATAGAATCAGTGCTAAAACAAACATACACTAACTATGAACTAATCATTATCGACGACGGCTCAACTGATGATACAAAAGAACTTATTAAAAACTATAAAGATTCGAGGCTAAGCTATTATTACCAACAAAATAAAGGTCCCGCCTCAGCAAGAAACTTAGGTATCAGAAAAGCTAAAGGAGAATTTATCTGTTTTCTAGATTCAGACGATAGGTTCCGAACTGATAAGTTAAAAATTAGCTATAAATACATAAAAGAAAATCCTGGCCATAGAATCTTTCACAGTGAAGAGATCTGGTATAGAAATGGAAAATTCCTTAATCAAAAAAAGGAACATAAAAAACCAAATGGATTTATATTTAAAAATGCAGCTAAGTTATGTTCAATTAGCATTTCTACTGCTGTAATTAAAAAGGAAGTTTTTAAAAAAATTGGTAATTTTGATCATAATCTGCTAGCTTGCGAAGATTACGATTTTTGGTTAAGGGCAACCTCTCAATACCCCGTATGCCTTATCCCGGAAGCCCTGACTATAAAAGAGGGTGGGCACAAAGACCAACAATCTAGGAAATATCCAGCTATGGATAAGTTTAGAATCTATGCCTTAGATAAGATTCTCCAGACTAAAAATCTAAAAAAAGAACAATATCAAATAGCCTACCAACAGCTACAAAACAAATGCTCAGTCTATATAAAAGGAGCGGCTTTAAGAAAAAAAACTAAAGAAGTTAAAAAGTATAAGGGCCTTTTAAATAAACATGAAAAACTATGTAGATAAAACTTTAAAGAAAGAAATTGAAATGGCGTTTGCGTTTCAACTAAACCAAAATCAATACCAAGACATCAAAAGACTTGTCTTTGAGATCAACCGCAGGCAAAATATATCAACACCTAAAATTATTAACTATTTAAAAATAAATTCAAAAGCTGACAAACAAACAGGAAGAAATAAATTCTTTGCCCTTAAAGACTCTTTAATTAAGCTCCGTTTTCCCCTAACTTCGGCTTATAAAAATATTGATAGAAAAAACATATTTTTAAATAAACTACAAGCTCCCCTTAAAAACAATTGGACTGCCCAAGATGCCTTTAGGCCAACTACTTTATTTTTCGAGAAAAAAACAAAAGGAAGTTATTTAATCGATAATTTTCAAAATCATTTCCCTAATTTAAAAATAAAGCAAATATCTTCTTTAAAAAATTATATTAAAGACAATAAGTTTAAGCTTTCTGAGCTAAAAAAACCATTTGTTTTTATTATAAAAGAAAGACGAGATTTTTTAAAGCCCTGCCCTTGCACAAAAGAACATCTCAGTTGCGGCTATTGGATATTTAACCTGGGTTTTGGCTGCCCTTTTGATTGTTCATATTGCTACCTGCAGCAATACACAAATTCAGCTGGTATAATTTTACCAGCAAATTTAGATGACTTCTTTTGCCAATTTGATAAATTTGAAAAAAAGATAAAAAGACCAATCAGAATCGGTACTGGCGAATTTTGTGATTCCCTAGCTCTAGACTATATAACAGATTACTCTACTAAGCTTATATCATATTTTAGAAATAAATCTGTGTTTTTTGAGTTAAAAACAAAAAGCAATAAAATTAATAATATATTATCTCAAAAAGCAGCTTCAAATATAATTATTTCTTGGTCACTTAATCCTCAAAAAATTATTAATTCTGAAGAAGTAGGCGCCTCCGGGCTAAAAGAAAGGTTAGCGGCTGCAAAAAAAATACAAAAATCAGGTTTTAAAATAGCCTTTCATTTTGATCCTATTATTTATTATGATAATTGGGAAAAAGATTACAAAGACTTAGTTTGCCAACTCTATGCTGAGGTTAAACCTCCTTTTGCTTGGATAAGCCTAGGTACACTGCGCTCCAACCGGCAACTTAAACCAATTGTTGAGCAGCGTTTTCCTAAGAATAATATTTTCTACGGAGAATTACTTATTGGAGAAGATAAAAAATTAAGATATCCCAAATTTTTACGAAAAATAATTTATCAAAAAATGAATGGATGGATAAAAAAGTTTGATCAAAAAACACCAATTTATTTATGCATGGAAGATAAGGATACCTGGAAAGATATGGGTAATTTTAAAACTAGAAAAGACATAGAAACTTATCTTATAAAGAAGAATCTATAATTTCTAATCAAAAATAAATCCTTTTAGTTTCTCTGCTTTAAACCCTTTAACTAATCGATAGGTAAAAAAATAATGCAAAAAACCTTTAGCTTTTGCACCATCAATATTATCAACTAACAGATGCAATCCCCACGAACAAAAAAATACTTGCCAAAATAAAGAATTATAGAAAAAAGAGAAGAAAGCACCAAGGATAACTAATTCCCAAGAATGAAAAAATAAATATATATTTTTTCTTTTCTTATAAGGGAATACTAATATTTTTTTTAAACTCAAACCTTCAAACTGGATTATATAGTCGATAAGATGATCAATATCTATTAATATTCCACCTAATATTACTGGAATAAGATAAAAAATCTCTCCGGTTTTAAAATAAACAATTAAAAAAACCTCTAAACTAATAATTATATGAATTATTAAATCCAGAATAATATTTATGGTTCTTTTTAAAGAATGCATAGTTAATTTTAATATTTTTTAATAGCCTTTACCCAACTTGCCCTTAGGATAATAATGATTTAATATTTGCCGGTAGCCATAACCTTCTCTGGCCATGCCAATTGCTCCTTCCTGGCAAAGGCCTGTTCCATGGCCAAACCCTGAACCCCAAAAAATAAGCATATCAGTTTGGCCTGTCTCGTTCTTTTTTAATTCCACCAAAAAGGCACTGCTCCGTAGACGATCAAAAAATTTTCTAATCGCTAAACCACTTTCTAAACTTATTGATTTATCCTCAAAAACAACATCCATTTTACTATGACGAAAACACTCTTTTTTATCCTTGGATACAATATCAATTATCTTATTTATGTTAGTTCCAAAAGCTATCTTAAAATCTTCATTATCATAAATTCGCTGCCAGCGAAATTTGGAACTTTTTGCTGAACAAAAAGTTTCAGGGTATTCCCAGAACCATTCTTCTCTTTTATGCTCTGGTTGCAGCATTTTTTTCTTTTCTGAGTCTAGGCCTTTTGCTAAATATTCTTTTTTTCCAAAAATATCTGAAGATAAACACCCACCACAATTAGAATGATAAAAAATTTCAGGAACCTTGCCTTTATAAAAAATAACAATACCCTTAGTTTGATCTACAGCATCTTTAGTAGATTCTGTTTCAGCCGATAATCCATGATATACCTGACAATGGCTATCAGCACAAAAATCAAAACCTTGGCCAACATGCCTTGCTTTATTTCTAATTGCCAAACTTCTAGCTAAAACGGCCTGTGCCTTAAGGGCTTCCTTGTCGGTATTAGCCGGAATTTCTGCCGCTAAAACTCCATAAAGATACTCTTCGATACTAACAATATTAACTAAATTAATCTTATTATTGTTAAAGATTAGTTTGAAATCACCACGATAAGCTCGATCGATTCTTTTATGCCAAAAATCTCCAGCTCCATATACTACATTTAGTATATAAAAAGGATAATTCTTCCCATTAATCGGTTCAGATATAATTTCAACCGGCAATAAAAAAATCTCATGTATTTTTTCTGTTTTACTGTTAGATAAAATAATCTTATTGTCATTCAGCTCAATGCTGTAAAAAACATTTGCCTTGCCTTGATAAACCAAATCTTTATTTTTAATTTTAAACTCAGCTGGAGATAAAAAAGAGAATTTATCTAAACCAACTGCAACTCCAATTCGTACGTAAGGAATATCTTCTTGTCTTTGATAGGGGCTTAACTTAATTTTTTGTCTTCTTTCAGTTTCTAGCTTTCTCCTCTTTACAAAAAAATCATCACCTAATCTTTTTTTTACCGCAATAAGTTCATCTTTTACTTTAGCCCTATCCGGATAAAAATTAAAGGCTTTGGCTAGATACCTATAAGCCTCGTCATTTTTATTTATTTTTCTTAAGCACTGGCCAAGATAATAATAAGCAACCCGTATACTTGAATCATAGTTTATTAATTTTTTAAAAAAAGCAGCAGCTTTATTATATTTTTTTTGGGCCCGATAAATTTTAGCCAATCTAAACAAACCAATACTATTTTTTTCTAGGTTTAAGGCTTTTTTATAAGCCTCAATAGCCAAATCAATCTGGCCTAATTCTTCATTTATTAAACCTAAATATAGGTAATCAACCCAACTTTTATCAACCAAGCTATTTAGCTTCCAATAGGCTTTTTTGTTTTCTCCGGTTAAATAGAAAAACTTTGCTGAATTAAGGCAATCTTCTTCTGAATTAAATTTATTTTCTGAAAAAAGAGATATCGGTAAGATAAAAACAAAAATTAATACTATTGTAATTTGAGAAAAAAAAATTACTTTCGCGTTAATCCGACTACAGGAATTTTCCATTTTTTACTTAAATCTAAAAACTTTTCTTTATTTAAAATTATAGTTTTATCTGCCTCTAAAGCTAAACAAGCCGCTTTAACTGATTTAGCCAACTTTAAAGTTGAAAGGCCGACCACTGGAACATCAAAGCGTAAATCTTGTGTTTTTTTAGCGAATTTTAAAATAACTACACCTGGGCCTGCTATTTTAGCACCTCTTCTTATTGTGTTATCGGTTCCCTCCAAAGATTCTATAGCAACAACAGTATTATTTTTTACAATCAAAGTTTGCCCTATATCAATTTCAACAAATTTAGATATTTTGTCTAACCCAAATTCAATATTTTTTTTAATTTTACCAGAAAGGCTAAGGCCATTCATCAGGCCTTCTTTTGCTAAATCATCACCTAGGTAAAGAGTGGAATTTAGAAAATTTATTGCTTCGTTTTCTAGGTAATTAATTATTACTTTAAATATCGTATGCGGACAAAAATTTGTTTCTTTTCTAATTATTTTTTTTAATTCATTGTCCCAATTCTTTTCTCTAAAAATATTCAAAGGATTAATTTGGCCTACCATTATCCAATTTTTAATCTTTTGGCTTTTTACCGCTTCTCTTAAATCCTTTAATTTACCAACTTTCACCCATAAAGGATTTTCAACATATTTGCAAAACTTAGAAGAAGTTTCTCCCTTAAAACAAACTCCTGCTATTTTTGTAAATTTTTTATTCTCTGAAATTCTTTTAGCTAAAAGCAAAGGAAGGTTTTTACTTCCAGCAATAATACCTATTTGCATATAAATACCTTATTTTTTGCCGATGCCTCGTTTAGAGCTTGATATAAAATCAAGTAAAAACTTTACTAAATCAACTGAACCAATCGTCTCTTCTGTAACTTTTTTTGCTTCATCAAAAGAATGATCGCTAAAAAAAAGTATTTTAAACGCTTTTTTTAAGTCTTTAATGGCAGAGGGTGAGAAATTTTTTCTTTTTAAGCCAATAGAATTCAAGGCTCTGACAACTGCTGGATGGCCATCACACATCGAATATGGGGGAACATCCTGGACAACTTTAGAACATCCTCCAATTATAGAATAATCTCCTAGCCGGCAAAATTGATGGATAGCCACAAGGCCACCTACCACAACACTATCACCCACATCTACATAACCAGCTAAGGTAGCCCCATTAGCTAAAACATTTTCATCACCGATAATGCAATCATGAGCAATATGGGAATAGGCCATAATTAAATTATTATTGCCGATTATAGTTTTAGCACCCTTTTCTGTACCAGGATTAATAGTAACAAATTCTCTAATTTTGTTATTATTTCCTACAACTAAATAGCTTATTTCCCCTTTATACTTTAAAT
>JAIPHQ010000026.1 GCA_021735115.1 Candidatus Omnitrophota bacterium | reverse complement strand
TTACCTTTTTTCTAATCCGCCAACATTTATCAAATAAAACTATCTTATCGATAAAATTATTTTGGGAAAGAAATTCTTTTGTTTTCGGGCTAACAATAGCCGTGATTTCTACCCGAGGGAAATTAGTCTTAATCTGGTCTAGTGCCGGTAACGCTAAAATCGCATCGCCAATATTGGTGGGAAAGTTTATTATAATTTTATTGATATTTTTCATAAATTTGTTTTCTTTCTTAAATTAATAATATAACTTCTCTAAGCCTTGGGGGCAAGTTTTTTTCTTCCCATCTTCGCTATCCTATGATATCTTAACTAAATGCGAGTTTTACAAGTACTGCCCCATCTTAACATTGGCGGAATAACAACTTATGTACATACCCTAACTAAACATCTTAAGAAAAAGGGTATTGAAGTCGCAATTTGTTCTTCCGGCGGTAATCAAGAATATCGTTTTAAAGAATTGGGTGTCGAAATTTATAAAATTCCGATAAAAACTAAAAATGAACTCTCTCTAAAAATTATTGCAACCGCAATTAGGCTCTCGGCAATTCATAAACAATTCTCCTATGACCTCCTCCATTCTCATACCAGGGTTACTCAAGTTGCATCGCAACTTAACAGTCTTTTCACTAAAATACCCCATGTAGCTAACTTTCACGGATTTTATAAAAAAAATAAAAAACGAAAAATACGTAAAATAATAAAAGCTCAAGGTAAATATTCAATTGCAATTACCCCACTTGTAAAAAATGATTTAATAAACTATTTTGGTGCAAACCCAAAAAAAATAAAAACCATTCTCTCTGGAATTGACCTTGAAACTCTAGACCGAAACACCCCTTCCTTAGAGTTAAGAGGGAGTCCAATAGTTGGGGCATCAGGAAGACTTTCCCCAGTTAAAGGTTTTCAATACTTAATCGCAAGCATTCCAAAAGTTTTAAAAACATATCCTAAAGCACAATTTTACATATTGGGAGAAGGCAGCTATCAAAAAACTTTGCTAAACCTTGCAAACAAACTAAAAACAAACAGTCATCTTACTTTACTAAAAAGAAAATCTCTTTCTGCATTTCTAAACTCTTTGAATATATTTTGTCTTCCTTCTTTAGAAGAACCGCTGGGCCTTTCGGTAGTCGAAGCCCAATATCTAGGAATACCACCGATTGTATCTGGTGTTGATGGCCTAAACTTACTGGTAAAACAAGAAAAAACCGGCTTAAAAGTACCTGTTAGCAATAGTTTAGCCATAGCTGAGGCAATTGTTAAATTAACAAAAAATAAAGAGCTGTATCAAACAATATCTAAAAATGCTAAAAACCAGGTAATAGATAAGTTTAACATAACTAAAAAAATAGATAGTTTTATTGAAATTTATGAAAAAGCAATTAAAAATAATAATAGTTGAACCTAACTGGCTAGGAGATGTAATTTTTACTACTCCTGCTTTTAAAGCGCTCAAAGAAGCTTATCCAAAAAGCTTTTTAGCTGTTGTTGTCGCACCAAGAGCTGCCCCTATTTTAGAAAATAACCCTTATATTGATAAAATATTTAAACTAGATGAAAAAAAAGAAGAAAAAAATATAGTTTCAAAAATCAAATTTATCCAAAAAATTAAATCTTATCATTTTAATAAAGCAATATTTTTTCATCGCTCTACTACTAAAACTTTATTAATTTTTCTTGCAAAAGTAAAAGAAAGGATCGGCTACGACTATAAAAAACGATCATTACTTCTTACCAAAAGAATACCTACGATAAAAAAAGATTCTGTTCATAAGCAAGACTACTATCTTAATATTTTAAAAAAATCAGGACTATTAATAACTGATAAAAATTGCCAAATATACTTAAGAAACGATGAAAAAGAAGATATAAAAAAAATTGTTGGCCAAATCAATTCTTTAAAAAATAATTATTTAATTGGCCTCAACCCCTTTAGTAATTGGGCTCCTAAAAATTGGCCTTTATTAAACTACCAAGAATTGATTAAAAAAATTCTTAATAAATACCCAAACTCAACCTTTTTTTTAACTTCAAAAAATAGAGAAAAAAAAATAATACCTCTTTTTTCCCAATTTGGAAAAAAAGTTATAGATTTAAGCGGAAAAACTACTCTTCGGCAACTTGCATGTTTATATAATTATTTGGATTTAGTTATATCTGGAGACTCCGGCCCACTTCACCTTGCTGGAGCAATAGGCACAAACTTTATTGGAATATATGGGCCCACAAGCCCGAATTGTACAAAGCCTGTAAATAAAGCAACAGGATATGTATTGTTTGAAAATGATATCTGTCCAGTGCCTTGTTATCAAAAAGATTGTCTAATGCAATATCGCTGCATAAAAAAAATAAAACCCAATGATGTCTTTAAGTATGTTCAAGAATTGCTAAAAAAGAAGGGTTAAGTTTTTTCTAAAATACTGCTTACCAATAACAGCACTTCTTTTGCCGAGATAGCCTTCATGCATTGATTAGTTTTGCATTTATCTTTATAACAATATTGGCAAGGTAGGCCTTTGTCGATAATCTTAAGATTGGAAGACTCAACAGTATGAAGCTTAGGATTAGTTGGCCCAAAAAGAGCTATAATTTCAACTCCTAAAGATTGAGCTAAATGTAAACTAGCTGTATCGGGAGTAATAAAAAGGCTCAATTTTTTTAACACTTCAATAAGCTCGGTAATTTCTGTTTTTCCACAAAGATTAACAATTTGCCTAGACTTATTAGATCTCTCTATTATTTCAGCTTGCGATGAGCTCATTTTATCACCTAGAAGTATAATTTTATAATCAGGATATTTTTTAATAAATAACTTGATAAAATTATTAATATTTTCGCTAGGCCAATTTTTTGTCTTCCATTTTTTTGAGGCAGAAACATTAATCCCAATTAATTTACCTTTACCTAAATTAAAACTTGATAGATCAAGCGGTTTAGTTTGCCAAAAAAATAATCTCTTTTCCTTAAAAGTCATCCCCAGAAGTTTTAAAATTTTCTCCTGAGAATCAAGCGGGCCAATTTTTTCACCTTTTTGATAAGATGCAGTATGATTTAACAAAAATCCTAATTTTCTCCTAAACCCAAAAGACTTTCTCCCAAAACTTAAAAAATTGATTAGTTGACTAGCTCGGTTATTTTGTAAATCAATTGTATAATCAAAAGATAGCCTTCTTAATTTTTTGCTTATTTGGAAAATTCTTTTTATCCTTTTGTAATCTAAAGATACAGTTATAGTTTTATCTATATAAGGACAACCATAGAAAAAACTAGCATATTTTTTCAAGGTAAGTAAATATATTTTTGCATCCGGAAATTCCCGGCGAATTCGCGCCAAGGAAGGAATTACTAAAATTATATCTCCCAAAGAAGACAACTTGGTAATCAGTATCCTTTTTTCTTTTACCGTTTTTTCATAAATCCCTTCTAAAGAATTTAATATCTTATCCATCGTATAATGTGTCTCAACTTTGGTTCTTGCTTTTAGTGCCATATCTTTTGATAGGTCGGGATCATTAATCAATTTTAAGATTGCCTCAGATAATAAATCAGAATTTGCCGGAGGCACTAACAATCCATCTTTTTTATCATCTATTATCTCCTGAAATCCTCCTACCTTAGTTGCAATAACCGGCGTGCCACAAGCAGCCGCCTCAACTACTACCCGCCCAAAAGCTTCTTGGACTAAAGACGGAGCAACCAATAACTTTGCTTTAGGTAAAATATTTTCAATATCCTGACAAAACCCAATAAATTCAACATTATAATTTAAAGAAAATCTAGATACTAAAGTTTTTAGATAATCAAAGTATCTTGATTTATTTTTATCAACAGACCCAATTATTTTAAGCTTAAGATAAGGATTAAATCTCACCACTTTTCTGAAAGCATCAATTAAATATTGATATCCTTTTGTAGGAGAAATTCTTCCTACGCTTACTATAAAATTATCATCTAGCCGATTTTGATAGTTAAAAAATTTAAATTTATCTAAATCTACCCAGCGCGGAATAATTACAATTTTTTCTTCAGGAACTCCAAATTTTTCTTTCATATGGCGGGCAACAGTTTTAGAAGGACAAATTACTATCTTACCCCAGCCCATTACTTCACTTGATATTTTATTTTTATATATTCCATGGGCTGTAGTTATAAAATGACACTCTGTGTTACGAGTCGCAAAAAAACTTATCCAAGCTGGCACCCGGCTCCGAGCATGAATTATCTCTGGTTGCTCTCTTGCAATGAGTTTTGAAATCTTAGGTACTGTTAGCAAAGAGAAAGGCGATTTTTTATCCACAGAAAGCTGATAATACTTTATGCCAAGATTATCTAACAAATAAGTCAGATTTCCTCCAGCGCTTATAACTATACTTTCAAAATTTGGAAAATTATCAGAGGCCTTAAAATATTTAACTAAATCTAAAACACCCCTTTCAACTCCCCCCGCTTTCATTTTTGGTAAAATTTGAATAACTTTCATCTTATAATAATTTTTCTACTGCTTTTTCTAAAATCTTACGATTTTGAGAAAACATCTTAGATACTTTTAAGTTTTCGTCCCTAATCTTATAGGGATATCTTAAGAAATTAACTTCATTTCTTACAGACCTTAAAAAAACCTTTCGTTTATCATCTTCAGTCTCAAAAAAAGTACAAACACAGGGTTTGCCCAAAGATGCAATTTCTGAAGTCATTGAAATGCTTTCACTTGAACTAAATACAATATCTGAAGTTAAAACAAAACCTTCAAAAACAAAATCATAATTATCTTCGCTAGCTGTAACTAAAGCTTCAGTATTTTCAAAATTAGCTAACTCACTTTTTATGTGATCCTCAACAAGTTTAGGCGTGCGCCGTGAACTACTAATTAAAATCTTATAATTTTTTTCTTTAGAAAAGTTTTTTAATTGCTTAATAAAATACTTTACATTTCTAAAAAAATCATTTTGATCAAAGACTGGTCCACCAATAAAAACAGAAACTTTTTTATTTGATGTTAATGAAAAAAAACTTTTGCATTTTTCTTTCTTTTTATCTAAATCCAGCGGATAGGTTAAGGCCCCTTTAATTTTTATTAGATTATCCGCAAAAACCCGGTCATGCTCAGGAATAATCGCAAGATCAAATCTCGCGGAATTAAGATTAGTCCTTAAAATTACCGCACTTTTTGCTCCTAAAGACGAAGAAAATATTTTTGCTACAGGAGCAGCAAAATTTCCAGTACTTATGACAATATCAGAAAAATTACTAGCAAGGTTCTGATAGCTATCTTTATCTAAAATAATCTTTAATAATCTAATCAATGAAGGAGAAAAATTAGGAGAAAAATTAGCAATGAAGTTTGCAGCTACGCGCATAAAATTATTTCTGTATTTTATCTCAACTATTTTACTACGTATTTTATATTTACTTTTTTTCTCCAAAACTGAAAGCAAAGCTTGAGATTGTTTTAGGTGCCCTAATTTGCCGTCACTAATAATAGCTACATCTCTATTTTGTTTATATTTAAAACGTTTATGCTGCCACAAATATTCACGAGGATATTTTTCTAATTGTTTTTGATAAAGCTGATTAAAAAATGAGAGCAACTCTCCCTCACTTTTATCGCTTGGGTCTATCGCCCCTAAAAATTCCACTTTATGATGAAAACCTTCTATCCTTTGATTAAAACAAGGATATATAAATTTTTTGAATTTTTTAGCTAAAAAAACAGCCCCTTTAGGAGTAGGAATAGCCTGATTGAAAAAACTTGTCATCTCTGCTCCAGCTTCAGCTCCATGATCAATAACTAAACCAATATAATAATCTTGTTTAATATATCGTATCAATGAACGTAAATCAAAAGAAACCCCTAACCCCTGGCTTTCTCTAACTTCATTGAGAAATTTATTTAGTTGCTTATTTTTTTGTTGCTTAGCTAAAACAGCAAATTTATATTTTTGAGCAAAAAAGAAATTAGCTAACTCCCAATTACCAGCATGAATCCCAATACATACACCTGGGCCTTTAAAATAATGCTGGCCACTTAGCTGAACATAAGGATAAATCCGAGGTGCAATTAAAGTTTCAATGAGGCTTAGTGAAAAATTATAGTAGCTGCCCTTTAAAATAGAGATAATTTCTGAATAAGGCCTTTTGGGAAAAGCCATTTTTAAATTTTGGTAAGCTGTTTTTCTTTTTCGGATATTTACAAGAAAAATCAAACTAAAAAGTTTAGCATAAAACTTAAGCAATAAAAAAGGTGTTTTGTAAAAGAGTTTTTGAATTAATTTAGCTAAAAAATACATATTAATTTAATTTATTATTAATTTTTTTTGTCATATCCTCTATCATTTTTTCTTTTGCCTCTACCTCTAATTTAACATTAAGAATAAAAATATCTATATTTTTTTGGCCTTTAGGTAAATGATACTTATCTTTTCCGGTTATTACCAGTGTGTCTATCCCTAATTTCTTTAATTTCTTCTCTAAACTGAAATATTCTTGACCAGATAAACTATAGTGATCCGGATATCTAATCTCTTTTTTTAGAATAGCTCCTGTTTTCCTCAATAAAGTAAAAAAACCTTGTGGATAGCCAATTGCAGCAAATGCTGCTATCTTTTTATCTTTCAAAAAGTTTAAATCATATTTTTTTCCCTCTAAATTTTCTAACCCCTTGATTTGATAATTAGCAAAGTAAATTTTTAATGAAGGCGCGACTTTATAAACTGCTTCCTTAATTCTATCCCGGTCAACTTCTTCCTTATAATTTACAATTAAAATATCAGCTCTTTTTATACTTTTAAACGGCTCTCTAAAAAAAGACGCTGGAATGAGGTTAATCTTTCTATTAAATTCCCTCTGCCCCATTATAACAATTTCTAAATCCTTTTTAAGTTTTCTATACTGAAAACTATCATCAAGGATAAAAAGATCATAGTCTTTCTCCAGGCTTTTAGCTAAACCTAACCGGTCTGGAGAAGAAAAAACAGAATCACATTCTTTTTTGATTAATTTTTTTTCATCTTCACCATAACCTCTCCTTAAAATTCCTGCTTTAAAGTTTATACTTAACCGTTTGTATAACCATAAACAAAACGGAGTCTTTCCCGTTCCAGCCCAAGATATGTTACCTACACCGATCAAAAAAGATGAATCAGGATTATATGAATTGACTATTCCTTTATTGTAAATAAAATTACGAACCTCAATAAAAATCTCATAAAACAAAGAAAGACAATAAAGAAAGATAAATAAAACTTTTCCTAAAAAGGAATGTTTATCTTTTTCAACAAACCTGATATAACTCATTTTAATTTTATTTTTCATAAATATTTTTAATTTCTTTTAATATAATTTTAAAATTTTGCCCGAGACTATCTTCTTTTTTAAAAACATCATTAGCAGCGTTTGCATAATCTATGCGCTTGTTTTTATTTTCTAACAATATTCTTAATTCTTCCTTTAGCTGCTGAGAAGATTCCACTTGAATCCCAGCTGAAGATTTAAGAACTTTTAGGGCAATATCAGAAAAATTTTCCATACTTGGACCAAAAATAACTGGTTTTAGAAAATATACTGGTTCTAAAATGTTGTGGCCACCAGAGCTAGAAAGAGTTCCTCCCACAAAACAAATATCACAAATACTGTAAAAATAAAGAAGTTGGCCTACACCATCTAGAATAAATATATCATTTTTTTCATAAGATAATTGGTTGATATTGCTTATCCGTATTGGCCTAAAGCCTTCATCTAAAATATTTTTTTCGATTGAGGCCACTCTTTCAGGATGTCGCGGTGCAATCAAAAGAGATAAATTATACCTTAGATGCAACTCCTTATAGATACTTAGAATAATTTTTTCTTCTGGATCATGAGTACTTGCTGCCAAAAAAAGATCTTTATTGTCTGATTTTAAACTAGCGCTATATTTTTTATTGATTCTTTCAACAGCTTCTTTTTTAGGCCGAATACTATTAAACTTTAAATTGCCAGTAATCGAAACTTTATCCGGTTCTGCGCCTAAATCAATAAATCTTTCTTGATATTTTTTATTTTGGACCCCAATATGGCTACAGTCAGATAAAATCTTTTTCATAAGTGGCCTAATTGTTTGATACCGCCGGAAAGCTTGATCAGAAATTCTTCCATTAATAATTAAAAAAGGTATATTTTTGTTCCGAAGACGTAAAATAAAATTTGGCCAAAGTTCAGTTTCAGCTGCGATAACTATGATTGGATTAATTTTTTTTAAAAACCTTCTTATAACAAAAGAAATATCTAAAGGAAAATAAATTATTTTTGCAAATTTTTGAT
>JAIPHQ010000025.1 GCA_021735115.1 Candidatus Omnitrophota bacterium | reverse complement strand
GAATAACCTTCAGACTCCGGGTCCATCCCGGCAGATAAAACTACTGTTGATTCAGGTAAATTTAAATTCGGATGAAATTCTGCTCCTTTCGTATTTTGGATACAATGCTTAGGCCACCTGCCTCCAAACTGTTTAAAGTGAGTTGTCTTCTCCGGATGCCAATCACGAGAAGCAAAAATAGGTAAATTTTTTGTTTTAAAAATATCAATATAATCATTTAAAGGGCCTATTACCTTGTCACCTTCGGGAACTGGTAATTTTCCATCCGGACAAAAATCATTTTGAATATCAATTACTACTAAAGCTTCTCTCATACTACCTCCCATTGATCAACATATTGACAAAAGTTGCATCAAAAATTTGTCATTGCAAAATTATCTCATCTTTTCATTCTTTTTTTTAAAAAAGCATTCCAAACTTTCCTTTTTTTCCCTGGCTCTAGGCGATAGAAACACATGTAGTAATGAAGAAGATATCCTATCTTCGGCCCTACAGATGCCCCGAGTACAACCCCGGGAGCTTTTTTGTAAGTAAGAGGAATAAGATAACCTAAATCAATTGGTTTATAAGTCTTACTCTGTTTGCCTTGCAGATTATTAATAATATTTTTTGCCGCTACTTTGCCTTGACCGGTGGCAAACATAATTGCCATCCGCAGTGATTCTTCGATCTTGGTTGAATAGGCCGCACTATCTCCTACCACAAATAAGCTTTGATCATTTCTATCCTTAAGGTTTAAGCTCTTGTTAACTACAAGCCTTCCTTTGACTTTCTTTGCATCTAAACTTTGAACAAAATTAGAAGTTTTTACTCCGGCCGACCAAATACAAAAAGCATTTTTAACTTCTCTTCCTGATTCAAGTTGAACACAGCCTTCTTTATAGCTTTGTAAAGAATCTCCAGTTAAAATTTTAATACCTAAGCGGTCCAACTCTGATTTGGCAATTTGTTTAATCCGATTTGGAACCATTTTTAATATCTCCGAAGCTTTCTCAACAATAGTTATCGAAAATGGTAGTTCATGTTTTGTTAATAGAAAATGGGCATTGGTTGCTATCTCTAAACCAGTGTAGCCTCCACCGACTACAATAATGTTTATCTTTTTTTGTTGAGCCTTATTAAGGAGATCACTTTTTATTTTTAAAGCATCTTTTACAGAATCCAGTTTTCGACAATTTAGGGCTAATTCTCTATTACCGAAAAAGTTAGTTTTTGAACCCGCGGCAATAATTAAATACTGGTAAGAAATTTCCTGATCCTTAGTTATAACTATCTTTTTTTCACGATCAATTTTTTGTACTGAATCACAAACAAAATTTATTCCCCTTTTTTGCGAAAATTTTTTTAAATTGAGGCTAATTGCCTCCGGTTCTAACCAGCCGGCAATCAAATCCGGCAACATCGGAAGAAACTCATAATTTTTCTTTTTATCGATTAAATAAATCTGATGACCTTTTAGCTTTTTTTTCTGTTTAGCTAAATATTTTGCCGCAGCAATCCCACCAAATCCTGCTCCCACTATTACAATGTTTTTATTCATATACTTTATTTTCTCTGCTTTCAACTATCTTCCGATACTTTTCATGTATTAATTCTTTATCAAAATCAAAAAACTTATCGATCATTTCATCCTTTTCGGTATTATCAAAATACTCCATAACCGGTAAGAAAAATTGTTTATCTTCTTTTTGGATATGTTGACGGTACAAAAAAACTAGCTCATCTAAAATATTTATAATCTTATCTTTAATGCCTGCTTCTTTTTCTCTATCAGCCAATTGATCTAACTCTTTGGTCAACTTGCGCCCCTTTTTATGGTCTGCAAGCAACCCTTCCATAATTTCCTGTTGTTTTTTGCTGATATCTTTTTTCTCTAATTTATTAAATAAGATATCCTCTTCTTTGCCATGGTGGCAACGATCTGCATAAAACCGAAAAAAATCTACTGCAATTTTTAGAAAGCAAACATCAACATCCTTATTTTCTTGTAACTCTTTACGTTCTTTATCAAGCAAAGAAACCATTCTCTCAATTATTCTATGTTCTTTCATCAAAAGCCCGACTGGCTGCATTTTATATTTTCTCTTATCCGCCATTTTTACCTCCAACTTAAAATTAACTAATTTCTAGTAATTTATCAAGCTTTTCTTTATCAAAACCTTTGATAATTTCACCATCGATATCAATGACTGGAACTCCTCGTTGACCAGATTTATTTTTCATTTCCTCAAATTTTTCCCGGTTCTGCCTTATATTGAAATCTTCAAAATCAATATGATTTTTTTTTAAATAGTCTTTTGTTTGCTGACAATAAGGGCAAGTAGGTAAACTATAAACTAAAACTTTTTCTGCCATCATAAACCTCCTTTTAAAAACATATAGGTGTTTTGCTAGCGATATCTTCTTGCTCTTTTACCCAGGCTCATTAATTAGGGATATACACTGTATTATGGACTGGTATAATTTTAAAAATTTTATTCGAATTTATTAAAAACCCCGAAACCTATCTAGTTTCGGGGCTAATTAATCAAAGTAGTGTAATATATTTATTCTTCAATTGGGATTGCCTCTACCGGGCATTGTTCAGAAGCCTGTTTGCATTCATCTTGCTTATCTTCCGGTACCTCTTCTACTTTTGCAACTGCCTTATCTCCTTGCATTTCAAATAAGTCAGGTGCAACTTGCACACACATTTGACAACCAATACATTTTTCCGGATCAACTTTCACCTTCATCCTCAACCTCCTCATTAAAAATGAATATATTTAGCGAATACCTTTTCGTATCTCCATGAGATACTTCGTCATTTCATTCCTCAGTATCAATTCGACTACAACTTTTTCTTTGAAAAAGTCAAGTCTCATTGAATTACTTGGCGAAATGTCTTACTAGATCTAAGCAATAGTTATTTCTTTATCCAGGTAAACATCTTGGATCGCATTCAGAATTTCAATGCCTTCTTTCAACGGTTTTTGAAAAGCTTTTCTTCCTGAAATTAAACCCATGCCACCAGCTCGTTTATTGATTACTGCAGTTTTGACCGCTTGCTGTAGGTCATTTTCTCCCGATGCACCACCGGAATTGATCAACCCGGCTCTCCCCATGTAACAATTTGCTATTTGGTAACGAGTTAAATCAATAGGGTGATTTGAACTTAACTTTTCATACATCAAAGGATGAGTCTTACCAAAACCGATTGCATCAAAACCACCATTTAAAGTAGGTTGTTTCTGCTTAATAATATCAGCTTCAATAGTTACCCCAAGATGATTTGCCTGTCCAGTTAAGTCAGCAGCTGTATGATAATCCTTACCATCTTTTTTAAAATCTGAATTACGCAAGTAACACCATAATACAGTGTACATTCCTAATTCATGAGCCCGAGCAAAAGCCTCAGCTATCTCTTCGATTTGCCGGCGAGACTGTTCTGAACCAAAATAAATAGTAGCACCCACTCCAGCTGCTCCCATTTCAAATGCTTGTTCTACATTTGCAAACAATCTTTGATCATATGAGTTAGGATAAGTTAAGAGTTCATTATGATTAATCTTTACAATAAAAGGTATTTTATGGCAATATTTCCGGGAAACTATACCTAATACTCCCAAAGTTGAGGCTACTGCATTACACCCCCCTTCTATCGCTAACTTTACAATATTTTCCGGATCAAAATAGATCGGGTTTGGTGCAAATGATGCACCAGCAGTATGCTCAATGCCCTGGTCAACCGGTAAAACTGATAAATAACCAGTTCCACCCAATCTTCCATGGTTAAGAGTTTCCTGTAGGTTCCTTAATACATTGTTGGGCCGATCAGAACCGATATGAATTCTTTCTATAAAATCAGGCCCTGGCAGGTGCAAATCTTCTTTAGAAATAGTTTGGCAACTATGCTCTAATAAATCTTTTGCATCATTTCCTAAGATTTGTTTAATCTTATCACTCATTTTTCCTCCTTAAGCTAAACATGTTAATTATTTATCCTCGGCAAGAGAATCTTTATTTTATAATTTTTTTAAAAAATTGCAACAGAAAAATTAAAGGCCGCTCTTTAAGGTTTGATCTGCTAATTTATCTACTTCTTTGCGTAGCTCTTCAGGTAAAGCTAAAATATTTACATCAATAAAGCCGCGGATGATTAAGGATTGAGCTTCTTCTTTTGGTATCCCTCTAGCTCTTAAATAATTTATTTCATCTTTACTAATTTTACCAATTGCTGCCTCATGCGACATATCAACATCTCTGTAATTTGTTTGAAGCTCCGGGATTGCATGTATTTTTCCCGATTCGGTAACAATCAAACCACGGCATTCAAGATGAGCTTTGATTCCTGCCGATTCTGCATTTAGGTCACCTCTGGCAATAATCTTTCCCCCCAAGCTAACAGCCCGAGAGATAATTTCTGCAGAAGATCCAGGTTTTTTAAATATTACTCTTGAACCAATATCTTGGATACAGTTAGGATGAGCAACCATAAGCGAGCTAAAAGTAGCTTTACAATCTTTAGCTAATACCGCAGTAGGATACATTTTGATATCTTTAACCGGATTAAGACAAATATAGTTTGAGACAAATGAACCGTTTTGGCTTACTATAGCCACGCTCATCGGTTTTACTTCAATATCTTTTTCCCAGCGATGAATCATGGTAAAGTTAAGATAAGCATTTTTTTCTACAAAAAACTCTGAGATTCCTAAATGATAAGCTTCTTCTGCTGCTTTAGCCGAGGCGCAACCGGTTATGATATGAGCTTGAGCACCTTCTTCAGCAATAATTATATTGTGAACTTTTTGTTTAAATTTTTTATTTTTTAAAAATAAACAAGATTGAATTGGAAAATCAATAGTTTTTCCTTTTTTGATTCTGATAAAATACCCCCCAACTGTATCTTTGGGATATTCTTTACCTACTTCCTTAAATGCCTGTCCGTAATATTTTTCTTTTATCTGGGGATATTTATTTAAAGCTACCTCGATTGGTTCAATCTCAATCCCATCAAACAACGCCTTATTAAACAAAATATCATTATCTTGCTGGATAAAAGAAGCTGACCGAGTTTTTTGCGAAAAATCAAGGCCTGTTTTTCTGATTTTATCTTGATCTTCTTGATTGAAATTATCTGTAATTTTTTTAGTCATAATTATTTTTTAATTCCACTTCTACATCGGCAATCTTTACATCTCTCATAACCTACACTTTTAATTTCAGAAAAAATTTTGGCAGGATTGTCATGACAGCAAACTTTACCTTCAAGCATAACACAAGCATATTTAGTCTTGATGTATTCTAAAATATAGCCAGTATGGCTTATGATTAATGCAGAGAGTTTATGGTGCTCAAGATAAGAATTCAATGCTTTACCCATAAGCGCAATATTTTCTAAGTCAACTCCTGATTCTGGTTCATCTAAAAGCAATAACTTAGGCCTTTGCACTAAAACTTGAAGCAACTCAGAACGCTTAATTTCTCCACCTGATAAATCAACATTTAGGTCTCGATCAAGTAAATAATCCAAGTTTAAGGTTTTGATTAAGCTATTTTTTTCTTCATTATTATTACTTTTTTCTGAAAGTAAATCTATAAAATTCTGAAGTTGGATACCTCTAATCTTAGGAGGATGCTGAAACATAACCCCAATCCCTAGCCTGGCCCGCTGGTCAGGACTTAAACCAATAATATTTTTACCGAGAAATTCAATGGTTCCTGAAGATACTTTATAATTTTCAAAACCCATAATCGCACCGATTAAGGTTGATTTACCAGAACCATTCGGGCCAAAAAGAATAAGATTTTGATTTTTTGCAATATCAAGGTCTAAATTACGCAAAATGGCCTTTCCTTCAACTTCGACTGTTAAATTTCTGATTTTTAATATACTTTCCATAATAATATTTTATCCAACTGCTTACTTTTGGGTATTTATTCTACCGCAATCAAGATAGGTTTTGCAAATTTATTTAATCATTTTATTTTTAGATAAATTTTATCGATAAAATTAAAATCAAACTGACCAAAACTTGGTTAAGGATAGTTAGCTGAGAAGATTTTATTAGTTCGTTTTTTAAGGTAAAATCATTTTTTATTATCAGGGCAGCTTTTAAAATTAAGAAAAATGAACTCAATGAAATAAGAGAAAAAAAAGGAAGAAGTCCTAAAAAATAAGCAATTAATATTGATATAAATCCTAAACTATTTAAAACTAAATATAAAAAATATGATTTTTTAAGACTAATCAATTTAATTAGATTAAATTTATTAAATAGATTATCTTCTTTGTAATCGGGAACTTCATTAGCCACCAAAATTGCAGTAGTAAAAAAGCCAAAAGGTAGGGATAAAATAAAAGATTTAAGACAAGGAAATAATCCTGTTTGTAAAAAATACGCACCCATAACAATAGCCGGCCCAAAAAGTATAAATATTACTAACTCTCCTAAAAAGTGATAGCAAAATTGAAAAGGCTTGTGAGAATAGGAAAATCCTAAAAAAATAATCAAAAAATAATAAATAACAATTTTAACACTGGCTAATTTAACTGCTAAGAAAAACACACTTAACAAAGCTATCAAAAAACAAACAACAGCCCTGTTTAGGTAAAAACTTTCACTCAAGACCCCCTCTTGTATTAATTTTGAACCGCCAAAAAAACCATAAAATTTCGTATCCTTCCAATCTAGGCCAGTTTTAGAATCAGCATAATCATTAATTAAATTCGCCCCTAGGTGAGTGAATACCACACAAACAATCCCCCCGAAAAATACAATCAAGCTAAACTGCTGCGGATAAAAAGAACCAAAAACAAAAGGAAAGATACTAGCTACCAAAAAAGGTAAACGGAAAGCCCGAATATAAACTTTGATTTTGTTGGTTAACCCCATCTTCTTAAATTTTTAATTACTCTAATTTGTGTAATATTTAATTGTTTTTATTTTTCCGATATGTTATCATAAATTAATGTTTTTAGAAATAAAAAAAGAAATTGATAAAAGCCTTGCCACTTTTCTATCAAATTTAGATAAAGAATACGATTTATCAATAATTTCCCCGATTCTTTTTAGAAAAATTAAAGATTTTAGCCTCCGTGACGGCAAAAGAATAAGGCCAGTTTTATTTATAATCGGCTATAAAAGCTATAAAAATCAAATAGCACCTGGACTTTATCAAAGTGCACTCTCGATAGAACTGCTTCATGATTTTATGTTAATTCATGACGATATAATCGATAAATCTCAAACCCGACGCGGAAAACCAGCAATGCATGCAATGTTTGATAAATATTTAAAAAATAATAAAAATGCTAAATTTAATGGTAGCGACCTTGGTATTGTAGTTGGTGACATCGTCTATGCCTTGGCCATTAATGCCTTTTTAGCAATTAAAGAAAATTTTTCACGTAAAGAAAAAGCATTGCAAAATTTCGTAAAAGCTGCCATTTTTACCGGATCCGGCGAATTCATTGAGCTTATTAACGGCATCAAACCACTAGATAAATTAAAAAAATCTGACGTTTACAAGATATATGACTATAAAACTGCCTTTTACACATTTTCCTGCCCCCTTTCAACTGGAGCAATATTGGCCGGAGCTAAAAATTCAGAAATTAATAAATTAAACGATTACGGAAAATACCTCGGACGTGCTTTTCAAATAAGGGATGATATTTTAGGTATTTTTGCAAACCAAAAAAAGACAGGAAAATCTCAAACCTCCGATCTACAAGAAGCAAAAAAAACTTTGCTCATATTTTATGCATATAATAAAGCCTCTAAAGAAGATCGGAATAAAATTAAAAAAATATTTACAAAAGCAAAAATCAATAAATCTGATCTAACTCAAATGCAAAAAATTATCATTAAATCAAATGCCCTTCAGTTAGCTAAAAAAGATATCCAAGACCTGATCAAAAAAAGCCAAGAGATACTTGATCAACTAGCAATGAAAAAATCTTACAAAAAAGCATTAACTAATTATTTTCTGCCCCTGCTTACCCAAGAATAATTTTCTAATCAATACAAATAAAATCACATTTTCGCGTTTTTATGTCTAAGGCAAGTTCATTTTTTGGATCTATATCTAAAGCTTTATTTAGATATTGATCATACTTATCCATATTGCCTTGGGCGCGATAAACTTGAGCCAGCCTTACATAAATATCAGCAAACTTTGGGTCAGAATCAATTGCTTTCTGGAGGTAGTATTGGGACTTTTCCAAGTTTCTCCCAAAGATAGGAGGAATAAGCATATAATAACTACCTAAACCAAAATAAACAATCGGTGAATCTGGATCCATTTTTTTTGCTTTTTGTAAATAAGGC
>JAIPHQ010000024.1 GCA_021735115.1 Candidatus Omnitrophota bacterium | reverse complement strand
CCCGGACAATCAGTATGTGCACCCGGTACCTGTCCATGGCCTAAAATTTTGCTTTTTGGGATATTATAGTATTTTCGCAAACGATTTACTAGATAGACTAAAGAATCCATCTGTTTTTCGGTAATTTTGCCGCTATTAAAATTCCCTACAAGGCAAATACCAATTGCCCTAGAGTTCATCCCACCAGCTCGGCAATGAGCTCCATCTTGTTTTTTTAGCCAACGCGGGGATACCTCAATTTGTCCATCAAATTTACCTTTGGTACCATTATCGATCACAAAATGATAACCCAGACCCCGGGTAAATCCTCTTAAATTATGATAACGGTTAAAAGCCAAAGCATTACCTATATCGGTTGCACTATGATGAATGATAATATATTTCCATTTATTGGTAGGATATAAGGTCACAACCGGCCGAATCGGAGCTGCTTTAGGTACAACTAACTTTTGGCCCATCTCTATTTCTCTGGGATCTCTTATCTTATTTTTGTGAACAACTTCCTTAGTATCAACGTCATACATTTTGGCTATCCGCCAGACAGTTTCACCCGGCCCAACTGTATGAACCAAATCTTTACGCATAACTGGTGGAGTCTTTGGATAATCAACTCTTTGGGAAGGTGGAACAGTTTTATAAACTGGTGCCCGAGCACAAGAAGCTAAAAAGATAAGTAAAAATATTGATAATACCTTTACCTTATTAAACTTAACATTCATAGATAGTTTATTATACAAAAAATATGAGTTATTTAAAGAAAAGATTGGAATTTATTTTTGTAACTTCTAATATCATTGCGAGTCTTTGACAATCATCTATTTTAATGCTCTTTTTGTCAAAGGCGAAGCAATCTCTAATATACTTGTTAAAGATTGCTTCGTCGCTTACGCTCCTCGCAATGACAAGCATAAGTTTTAAAGTATCCCCAAATGACCGAAAGTAGGACGTCTACTTTTGACGAGAATAGGACGTCTATAAAAATTGCCCCAGAAAACTAAAGAAGATAAGAATTGCCCTGCTTGGATTCGAACCAAGAATAACTGAATCAGCCCAGAACCAGCCCCGAACCAGAATAAATTCGGTTCTGGGCTGCCCGGTACCGAACTTTGTTCTGGTACCGGGCAGAGTCTTCTCAATTGATAAAAATTGCCCCGCCTGGACTCGAACCAGGAATGACTGAGTCAGAGTCAGTTGTGTTGCCAATTACACCACGGGGCAATTTTTGTTCTTGCTAACTTTCTAAAACAATTTTTATCTTTCTTCCAAAGTTTCTTTTAACATTAATCTAAGAGCTTTTCTTCCTTTAGTTGTTTTAAAATACTTTTCCCTGCGTAATGCGTCTTGTTTGTTTTTGAAATCCTCGCTGAATATCAATTCAAAATCACTATAGCGTAAAGTTGTGTGATTCTTTTTAGCTTTGTGTTCTACTAAACGCCTTTTTAAATCTGATGTAAACCCTATGTAAAACTTATCATCCTTTTTGCTATATAAAACATAAACAGTATTCATTTTTTGTTGCCGTTACACCACAGGGCAATTTTTATTAATTATATCAACTTTAGAAAAATATACAAAATCAAATTTCTGTGGAGAGGTCTAACCTCTCCAAATTCACTATCTAGCTACTAAAGATTTCAGAAAGAGTAGGGTGGGCGTATATAGCCTGTTCAAACTCTTGAGCCGGCAAACCGGCTTTGATAAAAGGAGCTAATAGATGGATTAATTCAGTGGCTTGCGGGCCAATAATTGAAGCACCAAGTAACTTTTTATTTTTTTTAGCAAATATTAACTTACTAAAACCAGCAGCTTGGCCTAAGATATGAGCTTTAGCAACAGCTCTAAAAAACTTCTTTTTTATCTCGATTTCAATACCTTTATGATTAGCTTCAGTTTCTTTTAACCCAATTGAGGCGATTTGAGGTTTAGTAAAGATAACTTCTGGTACTAATCTATAATTAATAGGCTCTCTATTTTTGCCTAAAAGAAAATCAGCTGTTTTTTTGCCTTCAGCCAAAGCAACATGAGCAAGCATCGGGGTATTGATTAAGTCTCCAACAGCATAAATATTATCTGCGGTTGTTTTAAAATTCTTGTCAATCTTTATAAAACTATTTTCTCGCTCGATACCTGCCTTTTCTAAGTTCAAACTACTGATATTAGGTTTTCTGCCGACTGCAATAATAACTATATCAAATTTATCTGCCTCCTCTTGAGTAATTTTATGTGCAGTTAATAGTTTAATACCTTTTTTTCTAAATTCTTTTTCTAAGGCACTGATTATATCTTTGTCTTGTCCGGGTAAAAGTGACTCGGCAATATCTACAATAGTGACTTCAGAACCTAAACTATTATAGAAATGAGCAAACTCAGATCCAATATAGCCACCTCCGACAATTAAAATATTTTTAGCTTGCGGCAAGCTTCTACATAAACTATTGCTGTCAAAGATTTTTTTATTGTCTATATCTAAATTAGGCAATTTTTTAGGTAGAGAACCAGTAGCTAAAATAAAGTTATCTGCTTCTATCTTTTTTGTATTGTTTTTGTTTTTAAGTTGAATTTTTTGGTTGGATATAAATGAAGCCTTACCAAATTCTAGATGAACTTTCTTTGCCTGAAGTAAAGATAAAACTCCTTTTTTAAGTAAATCTATATTTTTATTAGCTTTTTCTTTGATTTTATCCAGATTAACTTCTGCTCCAGTTACTTTTACACCAAAGCTATCAGCTGATTTAATTTTTTGATAAAAATTAGCGCTTTCTAGGAATGATTTAACAGGAATACAGCCTCGATTGAGGCAAGTTCCCCCTAATTTTTCTCTATCTTTATCAATTAAACAAACTGATTTACCAGCAGCTGCTATATTTAAAGCAGCGGTGTAGCCGGCCGGGCCTGCCCCAATTATTGCTGTATGATATTTATCCATGGTTAAATTCCAATACACAATATACAAATCACAAACAATATACAATACCTAATACCAAAATTACAAACAATATTATAATCTTTTAGTAATTGTAATTTGGAATTTGTAATTTGTTTGTAATTTGTCATTTGTAATTTGTTATTTTAATATATCTATCTGCATGGTAGGAGCTGCGGACATAGGTGCCGGCTTCAACATGCAAAAAACCCAAAGCATAAGCCTTTTGTTTATAATAGTTAAATTCTTTATCTTTTACAATTCTTTTTACCGGATAGTTACTTTTTCGCGGAGCTAGGTATTGACCCAAAGCTAAGAAATCACAATCAACTTTTCTTAAATCTTGCATCGCTTGAACAACTTCCCCTTTTTTTTCTCCTAAACCTAAAATTAAAGCCGACTTAGTTTTAATTTCTGGATTAACTTCTTTAACTTTTGCCAAAACTGAAAGCGACCTTTGATAGCCTGCTCCTTTTCTTATCTGATACAGACGACTAACAGTTTCTAGATTATGGCCTATAATATCAGGATAACCCTTAGCTACCTTTTTTATACTCCCAATATCTGCTTTAAAATCAGGGATTAACAGTTCAATGAAGTTAACAAAAGATAGTTGTTTTATTTGAACTGCTGTTTGATAAAAAAAAGAAGCACCGCCGTCAACTAAATCATCTCTGGTAGGAGATGTTATAACCACATGCTCTAACCTAAGCCTGTTTACCGCCTCCCTAATTCGCCTAGGCTCATCTTGATCTGGTTTATCTGGATTACCTTTTTTTACATTGCAAAACTTACAACCTCTTGTACAAATATCACCCAAAATCAAAAAGGTAGCCTGTTTTTTGGAAAAACATTCAGAAATATTTGGACACATCGCTTCTATACATATTGTATGAAGCCCTAAATCAGAAACTAATGATTTTAACTTATCTATTTCTTTAAATTTTATTTTTTTCTTAACAACTAACTGCTGCATAATCAATAGATTGATTAAGGTTGCCTTTAAATGCTCCAAGCAAAACTTTTTTTAATTTATCCAAATTGGTGAAACCAATTTTTGATAAACAAAGATAATCTTTTTTATTCTGAATCGGCCTTAGGAAATAATTATCGATATTAGTTGGTATTGTAAAAGGAATTGAGCCGTGCTGAAAGATTACTGCTCTTTTTCTCTTCTGTGCATTACCACCGATTTTTTTTCCATCGATTAAAATATCATAATCCTGCCAACCGGAGAAACAAAAATCAGAAACTGCCCCTAACTCTTTTTTTCTTTTTTGGCAGTCTTTAGCATATTGAGCAAAAAAGCCTAAAGACCGATAAGTCTTTAAAATAAAATTAGTAATTTTTTGATAAGAATCTTTAACTGAACTAGCCGGAAAAAATTTAGCGGCACAGACTAAACTGTAAGTTAGTTCATCGCGGTTATGATAAATAGCTCCGCCACCAGTTATTCTTTTTACTATTGAAATATTATCTTTGCGGCAACTCTCTAAGTTTAAAACTTTTTCTGCCTTTTGAAATCGACCTAAAGATATAGCCGGCTTATCCCACTGATAAATTCTAAAAACAGGCCTTGATTCAGCCGGCAGATATGATCCAAATAAGGCCCTATCGAAAGCCATATTCCGATGCGGATCACCGTAACCTGAATCTAGAAAACGCCACTTATCCACAAATTAAGATTGACCCTCAACAACCGTGATGCTTTTTATCGTTAAATCCATTTTTAAAACAGCACTATTTTTCTGCTTAGGTACTAAACGAAACTCTCCGGCTCTAATCAACTTAGAAGTTCTTTCTAATTTATATAAAAACTCGACAAGATTGCTGATAACTGCTTCGGCTTCTACCTGTACTATATATTCTTTATAAAAATCTTCTTCTTTAATCCGAGAAGGTTTCATCCTGGTTAGTGAAACATCTGTTTCTTTAGCAATTTTTTCTATTTCACTTAACAGTTGAGCTGTTTCTTTTTCATTAGATAACGTTTGCTTAATATTTTTGGTATATTTTTCGTATTCTGAATTTATAAGTTCCTTCTGGGCTATAAGCTGCAGGGCATTACTTAGCTCTCTCTCCTTTAATTTACCATTTGTATTAAGACTACTTAACTTTCCCAAAAGCGGGTTTAACACTAGGCGGTCAAAAACAAAAAGGCCCAATATCAATACTGCTGCATAAGCTATATATTTTTCTCTTTTCCCTAACTTTGATAAAATCATTTTTTGTCCTTTTTAGCTCTTTTGCTGATTTAGTTCTACAGTACAAATTATTTCAAAATCAACAACTTCCCCTTTATCAGTCTTTTTAACATTTGCATATTTTGTTTCAACATTTTTAAAATATTCTGACTTCTCTAGCTTATCAACAAAATTAAAAACCTGAGACATCACACTAGAAGTTCCTCTCATAGTAACTTTCTCCTCTCCATCATAACTGATTGAAATCAGGTAAATCTCCGGGGAAATAGAGTTGTATATTTCAAAAAGAAGATTAAGAGAAACAGACTTTATATTTGATTCTTTTTTTATAAGTTTTATTTTTTCAATTTTCTTCTCTAATTTATTAGCTTCATTTTTTACTTCAGTTAACTTACTTTTTAACTTTTCCAGGTAAACCCTTTTATTATAAGTACGCTCTAAAAAAATACCTGATATAAATATAGGGATTAAAACAAGAAGCACTCCTGCAACGTAGATATCTTTTGCCCTTTCTTTAACTTCTTTTTCTATGACTAATTCATGAGGTAAAAAATTAATATCTAAACTTTTATATCCAAATATCAACCCAAAAATTCCAACCAAAGATAGATCAAATACATCTTCTTTAGCATCATCTTTTATATCTTCCTTAATAGAAATATCATCAAATTGATTTTTAACCTCTATGTCAAACCCTAATTTTTCTTCTAAAATTTTACGGTCCAGGCTATCTACAACTAGACTAGCACCAGTAACTACACCTTTTTCTATATCTTGGTTAATAACGGCATTTTGATAATCATAGATAAAATGATTAATTGCTTTATTTAGTTTATCTAATGCTTGTTCTTTGTCGTTTTTAAAATTAACAGCCCCTACAGAAATAGTTTTACTAAATATCAGCTTACCTCTTAGAATTATCTCAAAATCACTGTTGTTATAACCAATATCAATAAGAATATGAGGCTTGTCTTCTGAGACTTCCTTATAGATAGTTTGGCTCCACTTTAACAACCCTTCTGAGCTTAAACCCACCTTATCGGTAGCTAAACCTGCTTTTTCTAATATATCTAACTGCCTTTGAACAATATCTTTATGGACAATAGCTAAAAATACCCGGCTATAACCTTCTATAGTTCCTATATCTACTATTTGATAGTTGCTGATAACATCTTCGCTGTTATAAGGGGTTTGTTTGCCTATCTGTAAATCCACCATATCCTTTATCTCTTTTGGATTTACAGAAGGTAGCTCAAGGGTCCGGGTGGTAACAAAATAATAAGGCACAGAGATAGTTAAAGAAGAAGAGTCTATCTTTATATCCTTAGAGATATCTTTTATCGCCTTACTTATTTTATCAACGGATAAACTTTTAATATCCTTTTTGACAATATTAATAACTTCTTTTTTACCTTTGGATATATCTAGTTGGACTACTGTAAGCCAACTATTGCCAATCTGTAAACCAGTAATGATTTTCTTTTTCTTTTTTAAAAAATTCATTATTTCCTTCTATTCCAACTATTGTTAAACTTTAATTTTAATAACTACCTTTCACGCCAATAAACTATCTCCGATTGATTGCCTTTGTCTCTTTTTACTACACACTCAATATAGCGGCCAACCCCGCCTTCTTCTTTTCTCGTCTTAGCTAAAGAATTAATACGAAAAGTATTAGTGACCACAGTAAATAAATTTTTTGAAATAAGAGTATTTAGCTGAGTAGACTCTTCGGTAAATAAAGCCTTCATCCCCCTAATTGCCCCTACGCTTTGAAATAAATTATCATCTTCGGTTCCGTCTTTTAGATCACTGCCTTGACGATATTCAATAATCCTTTGAGCAAAATCTTTATTTAACCCTAAAGCATATAAGGTTAAAGCATCAACGGTATTTATATTAATTTTTCCTTGTCCATAGACTGTAACTAATTTTTTAATTTTCGAAAATAGTTCTTGAGTCATCCCTTTAACAAACAACAGCTCTTCTACCAGTTCAAATTCGCTATCGCTGCATTGATAAGGCTCTTTTAACCCTTGATAATAGTTTTCTTCAGCCCCGCCTAATGAAACCAATTGATCAGCATCTCTCCAATCTTTAATTGCCGCAGCTACATCTATAGCTTGCTCACTTTCAAGGCCGCCTATTCTTTCTAGTAAAGAACTAAGAATATCCTTAGAAACTTTATTAATATTAATTTTGCTGCACTCATCTTCAACTCCGTATAGAACCTGCTGCTGGCCGCCATTATCTAAAGTATAACTAATAGTTAAATAACCTCCATTTAAAGGAAGTTGTTTAAAAAGATCTTGGTCGTTAGCCCAGCTTTCGCTTAAATTATCAACCCCAAGATCCTGATCTGACTCTAAAACAGCAATTGCTTTTTCAATACCGCCTTTAGCCATATAATAATTTTTTACTCTTTTTTTTATATGGCTAGCAAAATTTAGATGAGCCCTTACATTTTGGCCTATCCCAATTGAAAATACAACTAGTAAACTTAAAATCCAAAGAGTTAAAACTAATACGCTTGATTTTTTCTTTTTCCTAACAAAGATCATTACCCTATTGTTTTTTCCTGTTTGCCGGTACCAACCGGGATAACTATCATTCTATTTAGCTCCAAATCTTGGCCATTTTCTCGTTTTAGGACTAGCTTTAGCCTCACTGCCCAAGGCAGGCTATCTTGCTCTTGCTTTTTCCAATCATCTTTCCATTTATAGTCACCAGAGCTATTATCTAAATAACAAAAGCTAAACCTAACTTCTTTAACTCCAACCGCAGCTACTTGCTTTCTTCCTTCTTTATCTTCTAAAAACTCAGAATAAGTTCTTTCTTCCTTGTATAGTTTATCTTCTCCAAAATCAAGAGTATAAGTTATTTGCCCCGGTAAACTTTCTTGGCTATTTTTTGCTTTTATCATTGCAGCAAAAGAAATAGAGCTACTATCTCCTTCAAAAGGAATCTTAGAAAAGTTGAAAGCATTCCTTAAATTTGCAGTTATCTTCTCTAGGCTTAAAACAACACTTCTTTTTTCTTCTTTTATGATTCTAGCTCTTTTCCATATAGCTAACCCATTGGCAAACATAGAATAAATTGCCACTCCAACCAAAGACAAAATTGCAGCAGTTATTAAAACTTCAATTAAAGTTAAACCTTTTTTTTTGCCCGCTGCCAACTTTCTACTCCTTGTTTTCTAGGTTAGTTCTTAAGTAAGCAGGAACTTTTATCTTCCCTTCTCTTTTGCCCTCTTGCCAACTCAAAATAGCAACCATTTTTTTTAGATTTTCGAAATCTTCGATTGATGTCAACTCTATATCCCATTGAAATTCTAATTTATCAACTTCAAAATCTTCACTGAACCCTTGTTCTAGTTTACCTTCTTCTGCTCTGGCCAACTCTAACTCAGCCATTTTTTGACCTAAAACAAGAGTAGAATCTAAAGTATTTTGAGAAATCCTCAATGTATTTAAAAGGCCGGTTAGCCCAGAAAGAACTACTGCTAACCCAACTGAAAGAATAGCTACACTAATTATCAGTTCGACTAAAGTGAAAGCGTTATTCGTTGTGCGTTGTGCGTTTTGCGTTTTGCGTTTTGCGTTATTCCCAATTGGTAACATCATCAT
>JAIPHQ010000023.1 GCA_021735115.1 Candidatus Omnitrophota bacterium | reverse complement strand
TTTTTACGCCGGTTGCTTTTTGGTATATTGAAAGATTCACTAAAAAACTATTTGCTATTTTTAATCAGGAAAATCAAAATAAAGAAAAATCATAATTAATTTTTTAAGGATAATCCAGTGTTAAAAAAAATTATTAGTTATTTTGTTGACAGGCATCTTTTGACTAATCTTATATTTATTATTGTCATTGCCGGCGGAATTATCGGCTGGCAGCAGATAAAAAAAGAAGAGATGCCGGATGTTACTTTTGATTTTGTCCGGATTTCTGCTAATTACCCCGGGGCAACTGCTGAAGAAGTTGAACATTTTGTTACCAAAGAAATTGAAGAAGCTGTTGAGGGCCTAGATGGGGTTTATCGGGTAACAAGCAGTGCGGCTCAAGGCAGAACTAGTGTTACCGTTGAGCTCCAGCAGAATTATCCCAGGCGTGATGAGGCAATAACTGAAATTCGCAATGCAGTTTTAGATGTAAAGCTGCCTGAGGATGTACGCGATGATCCCACAGTACGCGTATTTGAAACCTCCAAAAAAGCAATTATTGATGTTGTACTGAAATATACCGGCACGCATTTACTTTCAACTAAACAACGTCAACTCCTACAAACTTATGCTATAGCCTTAGAAAATCAATTGCGTCATCTTTCCCAAGTTAATAGTATTGATAAATCTGGTTATTTTCAAGAAGAGATTCAAATCGATATTAATCCCAAAAAATTAATTGATTACGATATTCCTTTGAGTCAGGTACGCGATGAAGTAACTAGCAACCATGCTCGTCAACCTGCCGGACATATTGAAGTAAAGGATGAACCAAAGGTAACAATTAATGCTCAACTTGATACTCCCGAGAAATTAAAAAAACTTTATATTCAAGCTGGTTTTACCGGTAAGGCAATTCCTTTAGAAGATATTGCTAAAGTTGATTATGGGTTTAAACAAGAAAAAGGAATTATTAAAGTAAATGGCCATGAGGCAGTTATGCTTCGGGTAGTTAAAAATACTTCCTATGGCATTTTAGAATCACTTCAGGCAGTTAAGCAAGTAGCTGATCGGTTTCGCAAGACCCACCTAAAGGATGCTCCTGTTGATCTTACATTGCTGGATGATGAATCAATTGATTTACGCAATCGCTTAAGTATTATTTCTCAAAATGGTATATTTGGCTTTATTTTAATTTTGATTATGTTGTTTTTATTTTTAAATAAACGTTCTGGTTTTTGGGTAGCAATGGGCATTCCGTTTACAGTTTGTTCGACTTTAATTGGAGCAGTAATGCTTGGTTATACAATTAATAATATAACACTGGCTGCGGTAATTATTGTAATGGGGATGGTTGTTGATGACGCGATAGTTGTTGCCGAAAATGTAGGACGCCTTCGTTCACAGGGGATGGACTCACGCAACTCGACAGTATTGGGTACTGAGCAGGTTTTTTTACCGGTTGTAGCTAGTATCGTTACAACATGTGTTGCTTTTATTCCTTTGTTTTATTTTTCCGGCCGTTTTGGCCAAATAAATACTTTTATTCCTCCAATTATATTTTTGATGTTGGGGGCAAGTTTATTTGAATCATTAATTATTTTACCGGGCCATCTTCATTTTAAAGGATTTAGATTCAAGAAAAAAATAAAACCAAAAGAATTAACTAAACCAAAAGTTCGCCATTGGTTTGAAAAAGTGGAGAATTGGTACGGTAATTTTTTAAAAAAATTACTGCCTTTAAAATATTTTGTTTTTTTAGGTTTTATTTTATTATTAATTGGTTCATTTTGGATCGTGAAAGCAAAGATGAAATTTGTAATGTTTCCTCACGAAGAAACTAGAGAAATTGTTTTTGTGGGGACAGCTTCTCCGGATTCAGATAGAATCAAGACTGCAGAAATCAGCCAGAAAATAGAACAGATGCTTAAGCCTTATATTGGTAAAGAAGTGGTTGGTTATCGCACTGGAATTGCTATGAGCCGCCGGGGTGGAGCAGTTGAAGAAAATAAATTTAGGGTAATAGTTGAAATTGTTCCCAAGGAAAAACGTAAAAAAAGCGCCAATCAACTTATTCAGTTATGGGAGCCGGAAGCTAAAAAGATAGAAGGCCTAAAAGAGCTTTTAGTCCAGAAAAGCCGCTGGGGTCAAGCTAGTGGCAGCCCAATTGAAATTTTAGTTCAAGAAAATAATGATCAATTGCGCCGGCAAGTTGCTGTAAGGCTTGCTGAAGCAATGGAAGGTAATCCAGCTTTAGAAAATGTTGATATTGAAGAACCAATTCGGATTCCTGAGTATAAAATAGATTTTAAGAGGGAGAAGATTAAGCGTCTTGCAATTAGTCCGGCAAATCTGACTTCTACTTTTCGCTCTGCCTTAGAAGGTGTTATTCTTTATGAGTTTCCTAAAGGCGATCAAGAGGTTGATGTGCGGTTGTCGGTTGAAGCTGGGGCAAAAACCGATATTGAGACTATTTTAGAAATTCCAGTTGAAAATAAAAAAGGTTATCTTGTTCCCCTGGGAGATTTAGTAACGGTTACCAAAACTACAACTCCTAATTCAATTGCGCGGCGGGATGGAAAACGTACAACTACTGTTTATGGGGATATAAAACCGAGTTCTAAATTAACTCCACTTGAGGTGGCAGAATATTTAGAAAGTAGTATATTTATTGATTTGACAAATGATTACCCTTCAGTTGCCTTGGCTTTTACCGGGGAAGTTTATGATACTCGGCAATCACAGGGAGATTTTGGCAAAGCAGTAGTTTTGGTGCTTTTGATAATTTTTGCAATTTTAGCAATTCTTTATAATTCTTTAACTAGGCCGTTGATAATTATGTTAGCAATTCCTTTTGGGTTGGTGGGAATTGTTTTGGCTTTCTTGTTGCATGGGAAGTTAGTTTTTGGTTTTTTTGCTGCAATTGGAGCTTTAGGGTTGGCCGGTGTTGTAATTAATGATTCAATTATTATGCTTTCTAAATTAGATGCTGAAATTAAGGCCGAAGATAAAGAAAAAGTAAATAGACTAATTCCAGAGATAGCAAAGACACGCCTGCGAGCAGTAGTTTTAACGACGGTAACAACTGTAGCCGGGGTACTTCCGACTGCTTATGGTATATTAGGTTATGATACGATGTTAGCGGAAATGATGCTTGCTCTTGCTTGGGGGCTTATATTTGGAACAACGATCACTCTAATTCTAGTTCCTTGTATTTATAGTTTTGTACAGGATCTAGGCTTTAAGATAAAAAAAATTATTGAGTAAAATTGATATGAATAAATTTAGGTATTTTATTTTATTATTAATCATTACAGGGATGATGGCAGGAGTTAGTTATTCTGAAGATAAAGCTCAGCCTTCAGAAGAAAAAATATTATCATTTAATCATTTTTTAGAACTTGCTACTAAAAATGATTCTGAATTTGAAGAGATTTTAGTTGATGAATTGATGTTAAAATATCAAAAATCATTAAATCTACCGGCAAAAGATTTAGTTTTGTCTGTAAAGCAGCAACATGATTTTTTCTTTAGCCAAGACAGAGATTCTCCTAATACTACTGTTTCATTAACTAAGTTGTTTCCTTATAGTGGTACAGAAATTAGTCTTGATTATAAAGTTAGTTCATCGTTGTCATCAGAATCATTAGCTTCTAAAGCTTCTTTTGGTATTAGTCAGCCAATTGCAGAAAATGCTTTTGGCCATTCTATACGTTTACTTGATAAGATTGTTGGTCTTGAAGTTGATGTTGCCCGCTATCAAATAGTTGAGGCATATGAAGATTATCTAGCTTTGGTTGCAACTGCTTATTATAACTGGTTTCGAGATTATAAAAATTTAGAAATTGGCCAAAAATCCTATCAAGCCAATTTAAAACTTCTAGAAGATATCTATCAACGCAAAAAAGAAAAAATTGCCCAATCTATTGATGTAAATAAAGTAAAATTACAGGTAATGGCTAAAGAAGAAAGATTGATTGAGTTGCAAGAGCAATATGAAAATAGTTTAAATACTATCAAAAAAATTATTAGATATAAACAAGATTTGTTACTGGTTCCCATTGATCCTAATGCTATAGGTAGTTTGCCTTTAGATTTTGAATCATCTTTTGAAAAGTTTTATCAAGAGAGCCGAACCTTTAGCATTTTAAATAAACTTGAAAAAAAGTCGGGGTTACAGGTAGCGCGTGATGCAGATACTCTTTTGCCCTCAATTAATCTATTGATTGGATATGAAATAAGCGGAGATAAATATCCAATAAAAAATGAAGATAATTTATTTTATGCCGGAATGCAACTAGATTGGCCATTTGGCCACCAAATAGAAAGGGCTGAATATGAAATTTCAAAAATTTTAGAAAGGCGTTCTAAATTAACGACTGAAAATACCTATCATCGATTATACACTCAGCTGCGTAATTTATATTTACAATTAAAAAGAGAAAAGAAATTGATAGAGATTACTGACAAACGCATTGAATTAGCTAAAGCAGTTCTAGAGGATGAGGCAGAAAATTATTCTTTTGGTAGGGTTACATTAAATGATTATATACAAGCGGTGAATGCCCTTGATAGCAATCGTTTTAATAAAATTTTACATGAAGTTCTTTATAAAAAACTATTGGTTGAATGGTTAAGATTAACTGATAGAATGGTTCAATATAGAAATATTGAACCAGAAATAAAAGATTTAGAAAAGGAATAAGATAATTTTTTCAATCAACACTGAATAGAGGAGAAGAAATATGTTAGATGAATTTAAAAAATTAGGTTTAAGCGAGAGTGCTTTATCAGCACTGGAGAAAAAAGGCTTTGAAGAGCCAACTAAGATACAGGAAAAAATTATTCCTTTATTTTTAAAAGGCGATTACGATATAGTTGGCCAGGCCCAGACAGGGACTGGAAAAACTGCAGCTTTTGGACTACCTTTAATTGAAAAGATCACAAAGAAAATAAAAGTACCGCAAGCTATAATTTTAGCGCCAACTAGAGAGTTAGCAGTACAAGTTGCTGAAGAGATTAACTCTCTAAAGGGGAGCAACCCTTTAGATATTGCTGCAATTTATGGAGGCCAATCTATAAATTTACAGTTAAGCCGGCTTAAGAAAGGTGTTGATATTGTAGTAGGTACCCCAGGGAGGGTAAAAGACCATTTGTTAAGAAAAACCTTAGATTTATCTTCGGTGAATTATTTTATTTTAGATGAAGCTGATGAAATGTTAAACATGGGTTTTATCGAAGATGTAGAAGAGATACTATCTTATGCTGATAAAAATAGGAGAGTTTTATTATTTTCAGCCACTATGCCAAATCCTATAGTTAAGCTTGCAAGAAAATATATGAAAGATTATAAATTGATTAAGGTTTCTCAAGATCAATTGACTGTAGGCTTAACTGATCAGATATACTTTGAAGTAAATAGTTTTAATAAATTTGAAGCTTTATGCAGAATTATCGATAGTGAACCTGAATTTTATGGGTTGATCTTTTGCAGGACTAAAATTAATGTAGATAAGTTGGCTAAAAATCTTGGGGCCCGCGGTTATGATTCAGATGCTCTTCACGGAGATATATCTCAAAGCCAAAGAGAAAGGATTTTAGATAGGTTCAGGCAAAAACGAATCAATATTTTAGTGGCTACCGATGTTGCAGCTCGGGGAATTGATGTAAGCGACTTAACTCACGTTATAAATTTTTCTCTCCCTCAAGATCCGCATAGTTATGTCCATCGTATTGGCAGAACTGGCAGAGCCGGAAGAAGCGGGACAGCGGTTACTTTTGTTACTCCTGATGAATATAGAAAATTAGTTTATATTAAAAAAATTACAAAAACTGAGATACGAAAAAAGAGTATTCCTGGAATTGATGATGTTATCAGTTCAAGAAAATCGAGGATTGAAAAGAATATTAGCGATTTAATCAATAAGAGCAATACTGAAAAACACAAATCTTTTTCGAAAGGCCTTCTAGATAAAAATGACCCTATAGATGTGGTATCGGCTTTAATTGAATATTCCTACGGCCAAGAGCTAGATAAAAATAAATATTCAAAAATCCAAGAACCTTATGTTGATAAAAAAGGGACTACCCGTCTTTTTATCGCCAGGGGAAAAGCAGATAAAATGACTTCAGCTAAGATAGTGGATATGATTAAAAAAGCTTCAAAAATTGACCAGAAAAAGATAAGTGATGTTAGTGTTTTTGATAAGTTTTCATTTATTACAGTTTCTTTTAAGGAAGCTGAAAAAATTTTAGATGCTTTTAAAAAACTACAATCAGGTAGGAAACCACTAGTTGAAAGAGCTAAGAAAAAAGGTAAAAAGAAACGATTTAAATAGTTTTACCTCAAGGAATAGACAAAAAATATTTTTGGCTTAATAGATAAATACTCAAATAAGCTAATAGCTAAAATTAGCAATTTATTGAGGTAGCCTTTGGTGATCTAATAAATGCCGAAAAAAATACCTGCCAAATATTTAAGTGAATTTATCTTCCAGCAAACTTTATTAATCAAAAAAAGATTAAAACTGCTTTGTTTATCAACTATTATTTTATATAGTTGCATAAGTTTAATAAACATCATTGTTATGCCTGAAGAATTTCAGTTAACAGAAGTATCTGTCTGGGTTATTCTGATTTTGGGTAGTGTTTTAACTATCTATTTTAGTTCTAGGATAAATAAATTAATAACTGCGAAGTTAACTGCTTATCTTTTTATTGTTTTTTTGCTAGGGGTGGTCACTAGAATTAATATTATTTATTATCAATATGTAGATACAGCAGCTTCGCTTTATCTTTTGATTTTATTTTTAGTTTCTTTTATAATTCCTTGGCATTCACTAGAGATTATCTATTTATCATGTTTTCATCTTATTAGTTATGCTTATTTGAGTTTTTATCTTAAGAGTTATGTCTCTGGATTTATAGAGCCAAGAGGTTATTGGTATTTTGATGGAATTTTGCTTTTAACAATAGGGTTTATAGTTTGTTTTATCATTCGAGACAGAGAGAGCCGGCGGGAGGTTGAAAATTTTATCCTTCTTAAAGAGGTTGAAGAAAAAAATAATCAGATGAAAAATGAACTTGAGTTAGCAACACGGGTTCATGCTCGGCTTATCCCTCATTCAATAGATACAGAAAGATGTCAAATTGCAGCTACTTATCTGCCGGCTTATTATATGGGTGGTGACTATGGAAGGTTTAGTTTCCCCAATCAAGATAAACTTACCTTTATTATTTGTGATGTTACCGGCCATGGTGTTTCGGCTGCACTTTTAGTTAACTCTTTACATAGGGAGTTTGAAAAACTTGCCAAAGAAAACAAAGAACCAGGTATAATTTTAAAAGAACTTGATAGTTTTATCCGGATTGATTTTTCTCAAACTAATATGTACCTAAGTGCTTTTTGCGGCCAATTAAATTATAAAGATATGAATTTTAGTTATTCTAATTATGGACATCCGCCTCAATATATTTATAAACGAGCTAGTGCTAACATACAAAAAATTAGTTCTCAGACTGGATGGTTAGGCCTACCAGTTAAACAAACAACTATTTATCAAGACAAGATGCAATTTAATTCAGGTGATCAGATACTTCTTTTTACTGATGGGGTTGTCGAGGCAAAAAATGACATGGATCAGTTTTATGGTAGTGAAAGGTTAGAACGTTTTTTAGAAAAAAACAAAGATTTAAATCCAAATTTATTTAATCAACAACTACTTCATGATCTTAGTTTATTTACCGGAAATGATATAAAAGATGATATATTTATTCTTAACATATTGATTAAATAGTTTTTATAATGAATTCAGGTAAAAACATAAAAGGAGAAAAATGAAAAAAGTACTACAAGAATTTAAAGAGTTTGCGGTGCGAGGTAATGTTGTAGATATGGCAGTAGGAATTTTAATCGGAGCTGCTTTTGGTAAAATTATAAGTTCATTGGTTGAAGACATTATAATGCCTCCGATCGGTTTAATTACCGGTAAGATTGATTTTTCTAATCTTTATATTAATTTATCGAAAGGTACTTATCAATCTTTGGCTGAGGCTAAGGCAGCAGGGGCGGCAACAATAAATTACGGTATTTTTATTAATCACTTTATATCTTTTATGGTTGTTGCTTTTTGCGTATTTTTTCTGGTCAAACAAATCAATAATTTAAAGCGAAAAGAAGATATTGCCTCAATTGCCCCGACACAAAAGTCTTGTCCTTATTGTTTATCGAGTATATCAATCAAAGCAACCAGGTGTCCGCATTGTACCTCAGAGCTCTCTGAAAGTTGATTTAAGATAGTAGTTTAGAAATAGTTATTTTGTCTCGGAATGATAAAAAAGCTAATAAGTAGGCAGCAAAAAATGCAGTAACTCCTACCAATTTAAAAGATTCTTCCGCTACTTCATAATAAACATTAATTCTTTCAAAGCTGTGAAAAATCACAGTTCCGACTAATCCTAATCCGCCGATAGCCAAAAAAGGTAACATTATTTTATTGTTAAATATAACCTTTCGAAAATGTAAGCAGAGCAATAAGGCGATTATTCCAAACGAAGCTATAACTAGATTGTCTAGATTCATTTCTTTAATATTTTGGCCAAACCAATAACCAACCCATTCATCCATACCTTCGTGAGCCATAAAGTATTCATCGATACAGAGATAAAAAAAACCTATAGCTGAAAATAACCAAAATCCAACTCTTTCTGTAATTGGTTTTATTTTTTTCTTCAGTAAATAAATAAATAATGCTGTTAAGCTGGTAAGGCCTAAAGTTAAGGCAGAAATGAAAGTAACGGCTTGTCTTTCTTGGAATCTATACATTGGATCTCCGTTTGACTGGCCGCTTTTAATACTTGAAAATATAATTGCAAAATTAATAACAACCAAAA
>JAIPHQ010000022.1 GCA_021735115.1 Candidatus Omnitrophota bacterium | reverse complement strand
GCTCACTTTATGGCTCGGATTCAATTGGCGGTACAATCCGCCTGTTACCTCGTAAAGGTAAAGGAAAACCGACTGTGTCATTTACACAAGAAATTGGAAGTTATCAGACTTATCGAGAGAAATTATCTTTTCAGGGTGAGGCCGATAAATTAAACTATTCTTTAGCTGTATCAAGAAAAGATGTAAATGATTTTTATGCCGCTAAATATAAAGACGGTAATCACGAAACTGATCCTTTTAGTAATTTAAATGCGGCATTAAGGTTGGATTATTCACTAAGTAATAATCTTGAGATTGGGTTGATATCTGATTATACTTATGCAAAATACGAATATGACGCATCTGGAGGTACAGATGATAATGATAACTATGCTTATTTTCACCAAGGCTTGGGAGGAGTTAGTTTAAAGCACCAGTTGTCTGATAGTTTTTTGCATAAAATAAATTTTGGCTATACCCGAACATATAGAAAAAGCTGGGAAGATGAAAATTCTCATAATTGGTTTAACGGAAAAACATATCAGGCTAAATGGCAGGGAGATTATCAAGTTTGTGATGTTGACAAAGTTATCTTTGGGTTCGATTATCTAAGAGAAGCTGGAGAAAGTCGATCTGATTATATTGATTGGATGACTGGTCTTCCTACAACTGCTTTTACTCCAAAGAAAACAGCTAATACCAAAGGATACTATATTCAAAATATATTTACGCCTTTGGATAATTTATTTTTCTCAGCTTCTTTTCGTTTGGAGGATCATTCTCAATTTGACACTCATAACACTTTTAATGCCTCAGGAAGCTATGTTTTTAAACCAACTAATACAAAAATAAAAGTTTCTTTTGGAGAAGGGTTTAAAGCGCCTTCTATTTATCAGCTTTATGATAGTTCTAGCGGCAACTCTAATTTAAATCCTGAAGAGTCGGAAAGCTATGATTTAGGCTTTGAGCAAAAAGTGGGAGATTTTTTAATCATTGGTTCTACTTATTTTCATACTCATATCAAGAATCTAATAGAATGGACGTCAGATGATCCAAATGATCCTTGGTGTGTGACAGGAGAATATGACAATATTGGGAAGGCCCGGATATGGGGAATAGAAAATTTTTTCAAATATAATTTTAACAAGAAAACTCACTTAAGCTTATCTTACACTTACATGAATACAGAAGATAAAGCTGATGGAAGTCGTTTATTAAAAAGGCCCAATAATAAAGTAACTTTAGGGTTCGATACGTTAATGGACAAATTAAAAATTTCATCGGAAGTGTCTTATGTGGGCAATAGGATTGATTATCCGGGTACAGTTAAGCTTAAATCATACATTTTAGGCAATATTTCTTTTAATTATCAGGTAAATGACAAACTCAATATTTTCTTACGTTTTGAAAACATCTTAGATTATGATTACGAGTTAGTGGAAGGCTATCAAACCCCCGAATTTTCCTGGTACCTGGGAGCTAAATACACCTTCTAGGCGTTTTTACAGAGCAGACGTTCTATGCCGCGTGTAATCATGTTTAGCTAAATAGGATGTCTGTGGGGAAAGAGTAGGGTGTCCCAAAACAAGCGAAAGTAGGACGTCTACTTTTGTCTAAAATAGGACGTCTGCATGGTGATTCAGAACAGACGTTCTATGTCGCGTGTAATCATGTTTAGCTAAATAGGATGTCTGTGGGGAAAAAGCAGGGTGTCCCAAAATCAGCGAAAGTAGGACGTCTACAAAGGCAGGAAAGTAGGACGTCTACTTTTGGCTCTGAATAAGGCATTTCAACCGTGATTACGAGTTAGTGGAAGGCTATCAAACCTCGGAATTTTCCTGGTACTTGGGAGCTAAATATATTTTCTAGATCTTTGTTATACAATTTTTATCACACCTACGCGGTGTGATAGATTTTTATGTTGCGTAGGGTGTCCCCAAACAGGCGAAAGTAGGACGTCTACTTTTGGCTAAAATAGGACGTCTGTGGTGATTCCTACAAAGGTAATGTTATTGCGAGCGAAATGAGTGAAACGAATGTAGCGAAGCAATCTCTATTATGTTTATTAAAGATTGCTTCGTCGCTTCCTGCCTGCCAGCAGGCAGGTGCTCCTCGCAATGACGCAGAATCATTTTGTTGTTACAGTGGACTTTTTTTATTCCGCCTCTTGCCATTCAGCCAGCCTATGATAAAATATCTTTAAATAAACAGGAGGATGTATGAGTTGTGAAGAAATAAAAAAGTTACTCACTAAATATGTCCAACATACAGCAGATGAGGAAGAAATAAAAAAAGTAGAAGAACATTTATGTGTTTGTCATGATTGCCGTACTTCACTGGGCCAGTTAATGGACAAATTAGATGAATCTGAAGAAAATAAATCTGCTGAAAATAAAAAAGATCAAAAAGAAAATGAAGATGATTTTGAAATCATATCTTCTGACACATCTCAACCTTCAAATTTAGAAAAAGCTACAACTACTGAAACAGAGAAAGAAGAAAACCAGCGGCCGAAGGAAGTCCCGACCGAAGCGTCGGGGAGAGAACCTGTGGAAAAAGAAGAGAAGGAAGAGAAATCCGAAATCCGAAATACGGAATCCAAAAAAGAAGAAACAGGAGAAGAAACTGCAACCACGGAAGCACAGAAAAATACGGAAACACAGAAAGAGTCTAAGGAAGAAAAAGTTGCAACCACTGAAACACAGAAGGATAAGGAAGCACAGAAGAAAGAAGAAAAAAGTGAGAAGGAAGTGGAATACTTTCCAGCCGAAGGAATAAAGACTTTTTATGAAAAAAAGCCTGAAAGCAAGAAATCTGAAGAAACGAGTGTTGATAATGAACAGAATCCAGCTGGAGAAGAGCAAGAGCTGGAACCATTAGAACAAGAACCAGAAATTAATCAAGAATCAGTCAAAGAAGTTAAAGAAAAAGCTGACGAAGATAAAACCGAAGATAGTCAAAATAACGACCTAGAAAAAAAGTCAGAATTAGCTGAAGATGAATTAGGCTCATTACCAGAAGTTAGCAAAGAAGAATCAGACGAAGAATATCAAAAAAGTATAGATAATTTTCCTTCCGATGTTCCACCTTTAGATGATTCAAAAACAAATTTAATTGGATATATTTCTGTGGGGATTGGTGCGTTAGTTTTAATTATCTTGATCTTTCTTTTGATCCAGGGTTAGAACATTGTTAAAATTTATATATTTTTCTCTCATACAAGGATTAAGTGAATTCTTGCCGATTAGTAGTTCAGGCCATCTGTTTATTTTTAAAAATATTTTTTATCTTAGCAAAGATTTATTATCTTTTTTTGTTTTTCTTCACATTGCAACTTTATTAGCAATTTTTATTTTTCTTTATAAAGAAGTTTTTGCTGCTTTAAAAAATAAAAAAATAATTGTTTATTTGATAATAACAACAGTAATTACTGCTTTATTAGGAATAACTATTGACAAAATTTTAAGCTGTTATTTTACCAGCAACCATTTCATATTTGTTTTTCTTCTTATTAATGGATTCATACTTTTAACAGCTAAGAGGCTAAAAGGCAATAGAGAGCTGACAGATATATCAGTTAGAGATGCGCTTATTTTAGGAGCTTTACAAGGATTCTCTTTTTTGCCGGGTATTTCCCGTTCAGGTATAACTATTATTGGCCTTTTGGCTAGAAAGTTTAAGCCAAAAATCGCTTTTGCTTTATCTTTTATTATGTCAATATTTCCAATTGCGGGAACTTTTTTATTAAAGGTAGATGCTTTGGCAAAACTTAAGGTGAACCCCTTGATTTTAATAATATCCTTTTTAGTTGCTTTTATAACCGGACTTTTTTCCTTATTTTTAGTAAAAAAAGCATTGATTATGAAAAAGTTTATTTATTTTGGGTATTATTGTATAATAGTGTCAATAGTGGGATTTTTATTTATCAATTGAAATGGTGAGTATCCAGCAGAGCGCAAATCGTTTGGCGTTAGTGTTTTACGCTATGCGCTATGCTCTTTGCACTATGCTAAAAAACCAATTAACCAAAAAAGGAGGAGAGTATGCCTTATAACGCAGATCTAGACAAAGAGTTGTTTGCAAAAGCTTGGGAAGGGGATGGAACAAGAATTAGGGTAAGAGTTTTTTCTTATAATCAAGGAACTAAAAAAGTCCAAATTACCAGAGAAAACAAAGACAATGAAGATAATTTTCGTTTTACTAAATTGGGTCGCTTGACCAAAGAAGAAGTAGAAGGAATTTTACCATTAATGAAAGAAGCCGTAGAACAGATGTAAGTCATATTTATTATGAACCAGCAACCAGATAAACGAGACATAAGAGCAGAGATAAGAAGGTCAAAGAAAAGGAAGGCGGATAAATTAAAAAAGTTGAATGATTTTAATTCTGAATATAATATTGATAAATTATTAGAGGACCTAGATATTTATTTTGAAGGAGAGGTTGATTTTAATTTAGATAAAATCAAAGAAGATGTCCAAAAACGCGGTAAATTAACAGAGCTTGTCAAACAGGCAATCAACAAACAAACACACCCTGTAGTTGAGTTTATCCAGCAAACATTAAAAGATTTATGAGGAGAGTTTTTCTTTAACGGTTTTGCTTATTTGTTTGGGGTCAGCTTGAGTTCCGATTTTTCTTAAAATTTCTTTCATAACTTTTCCCATATCAGAGGCTGACGCGGCTTGTAATTCTGCGATAGTTTTATTAATCGTATCTTCGATTTTTTCCGGGCTTAATGGTTCGGGTAGATAGCCGGATAATATTTCCAACTCAATTTTTAAGTCATCTACGATATCCTCCCTTCCTGATTCTTTAGTTGATTCAAAAGCTTCTTTTAATTTTTTTTCTTGTTTTTTTAATATTTTTAATACTTTTGAATCACCTAATTTATCTTTTTTTAGTTCTTTTGCCAGATTTGTTAATTCAGAACGAATATAACCTAAAAACTGAGATTTTTTTTGGTTTTTTTCTTTGCGGGCGGTAATGTAATCTGTATAGATTTTATCGAAAAGCATAAATTAATTTTAGCATAATTATTGAGTATGGCAAGAAATTGTTAGTATATGCGTGTACTTTTTTAACAAAGAAAGATATGGTATAATTATTAAATAAATTACTTAATATAATAAATAATTATGATTATACTAACCGCAGGATTAATTTTAGTTTCGGTTTTTTTAGTGGTTTATTCATTTTCTGATACTACTAAAAAGCCTACCCCTAAGAAAACAAAAAAAATGCCTAAATTTTCTCTTTTACAAAAAATAAATTCGCTTGAGGATAAAGTAAAAAGCTTAAGAGAACAAAGACATCAGCTACAAGTAAGTCAAAAAAATAGAGATAAGCTAAAAAAAGAAAATGATTTTTTACGGGAAAAAATAGAAAAAATCAAAGCTGAAAATGAAAAATTTCGTCAAAAAATAAATAGAAGTGAAAAATGGTTAAAAAATCAACAAGATATGATTAAAAAAGAACAGCAGCCTAAGCTGGAACTAGAAGAAAAGATAAAAGAAAAAGATAAAAAATTAGAAGAAGAATTTTCAAAAAACGTAAAGATCCAAAAAAAACTTGAACAATTCAACAAAAAAAATCAAGAATTGCAGGAAAAAATTAAACAAAATAATGAACAAATTAATAAATTTAGCTTTAACCTTGAGTCAGAAAGAAAAAAATTAAAGAAAAAGGCAGAGTTAGCTCAAAAATATGCTAATCAAGTAACAAAGATGAAAGAAGAGCAAAAGCAAAGCGGTTGGGTTTCAAAGGATGAGCATTCAGAATTAAAAGAAAAATATGATGAATTGAAAGAAAAATTAGAATTAAAAGAGAAAGAATTAAGTCTAAAGCAAGAAAAAATAGTTAACCTAGATAAAGAAAGGATAAAGCTGCTACATCGATTGAGAGGAGAAGAAGGGGAGGCAGATAAAGCCGAAACCCGAAATGAGAAATCCGAAAAGGTAGAGGAAGAGCCAGAGAAGCAAAGAGATAAAGAGGTAGAGAGAGAAAAAAGTAAAGAAGTAAGAACTGAAAAGAAGAAGGACGACGGACGAGAGGACGAAGAAACAGATGGAGGCGTAACACAGAAAGAAGAAAAAGCTGCAACCACGGAAACACAGAAAAATATGGAAACACAGAAAGAGCCTGAGGGGAGGGAAGCCGAAACCCGAGATGAGAAATCCGAAAAGGAAAAGGCCAAGCAAAAAAAAGAGGAAGAGGAAAAGCCTCAGAGGAAGTATCAATTAGATAGTATTCGAAATATTGGGATCATGGCTCATATTGACGCGGGTAAAACTACTTTGACTGAAAGAATTCTTTTTTATACTGGACGTTCGCACAAAATAGGTGAAACCCATGATGGAGCCTCGGTAATGGATTGGATGAAGCAGGAGCAGGAGAGGGGGATTACTATCACTTCAGCTGCCACTACCTGTAATTGGCGCCAAAAAAGGATTAATGTTATTGATACTCCCGGCCACGTAGATTTTACTGCTGAGGTAGAGCGTTCACTGCGAGTTTTAGATGGTGCAGTTTCGGTATTTTGCGCAGTAGGCGGGGTTGAGCCTCAAGCAGAAAAGGTTTGGTTTTTGTCTGAGAAGTTTAAGGTGCCCAAACTTGCTTTTATTAATAAAATGGATCGGATGGGAGCAGATTTTTATAGTGTAGTGGCTCAGATGAAAAAACAATTAGGGGCAAAACCAATTTTGATGCAGATTCCTATCGGGAAAGAAGATAATTTTAAAGGAATTATTGATTTAATTCAGATGAAAGCTTATTATTACCAAGATGAATTAAGTAAAGAAAACTTTGAAATTAAAGATATTCCCAGTGATTTAGAAAATCAAGCTAAAGAGGCGAAAATGCATTTATTAGAAGAAATTGCCTCTGACAATAATAAACTTATGGAGAAATATCTTAAATCTCCTGATTCTATAGAAGAAGCTGAGTTAAAGCAAGCTATTCGAATCAGTGTGCTGGCTTGTCGGTTTGTTCCGGTTTTTTGCGGGACTGCTTTAAAAAACAAGGGGGTACAGTCTTTATTGAATGGTATAGTGGATTACCTTCCCTCGCCAGCTAATCTGCCGCCTGTAGAAGGGGTTTTACCGGATGATAAAGAAACGCTAGTAAAAAGAAAGATATCTGATAGTGAGCCGTTTTCAGCTTTAGCTTTTAAGGTTCAAACCGATAAACATATAGGCAAACTTGTTTATATTCGTGTTTATTCAGGGGTTTTAAAACAGGGGACTTATGTTTACAATGTAACAAAAGGTAAAAAAGAAAGAGTTTCAAGAATTTTGCAGATGCATGCTAATCAAAGAGAAGCCCGTCAAGCTGTATTTACTGGTGATATTGCTGCAGTAGTGGGTTTAGGTGATACTTTAACCGGGGATACTCTTACCAATTTGGAAGATCCGATAATTTTAGAATCGATAGAATTTTCAGAACCAGTGGTGTCAATTAGTGTTAAACCAAAAAGCCGTTCCGACCAAGATAAATTATCTAAAGCTTTAGCTAAGCTTTCAAATGAGGATCCTACTTTTAAAGCGGCTACTAATCACGAAACATCAGAAACTATTCTCTCTGGAATGGGGGAGCTTCATTTAGATATTATTGTAAACCGGCTTAAAGAGGAATTTGGAGTAGAAGTTGAGGTAGGGGAGCCGAAAGTTGCCTATCGAGAGACAATTTCTGCGAGCATCAAGCACGAATATAAGCATATTAAACAATCCGGCGGCCGGGGTCAATATGCTCATGTTATCCTTGATCTTTCTCCTAATGAAAAAGGCAAAGGTTTTAGTTTTACAAATAGCATCAAAGGTGGAGCAATCCCGGCCGGATTTATTCCGGCGGTAGAAAAAGGGGTGGTTGAAGCTTTATCGGAAGGAGTTTATGCAGGGTATCCGGTAATTGATGTAAAAGTGAATTTAACAGATGGTTCTTTCCATGAAGTTGATTCATCAGAGATGGCATTTAAAATAGCAGCAAGACAATGTTTTAAAAAGGCTTTTATGAATTGTAAACCTTCCCTGCTTGAGCCGATAATGGATTTAGAGGTAATAACTCCAGAAGATTATGTGAGTAATGTGGTAAGTTATATATCTTCAAAAAGAGGTAACGTGTTGGGAATAGACCCAAAAGGAAAACAAAAAATGATTCAATCCGAGGTCCCTTTATCTGAGATGTTTGGTTATGTTACAGATCTTCGCTCACTTACCAATGGACGGGCAAATTGTTCAATGCAGCTAAAAAAGTATGCGCCTGTTCCGGAAAAAATTGCCCAAAAAGTAATTGAAACTAAAAAAGAAGAAAAAGAAACTTAATTTTTTCTATATATTGTGTTATAATCAGTTATTATGGATAAAACCCGCAAGATCTTGATTATTTCTTCCGATCAAAAACTAAAAGAAGTTTTAGATTTTTGTTTTGACGGATGGGGCTATGAAGTTTATCTCCAAAAACCATCAGAAAAAAAATTAGAATTATATGATTTGGAAAAAATTAAAAGTGTTTCTCCTGATGTAATAGTTGTGGATGTGGAATCGGCTCGCAGTACGCAACTTGATATCTGCAAGCGCCTCAAAAATGATTTTCTTACCACGTTTGTTCCAGTTATAACTTTAATTAATAAACGGCACTTACGCAATCAGCTTTTAGGGGTAAAGCAAGGGGTTGATGATTATTTAATTAAACCTCCTGACCCGCTTGATCTTCGTATGAGGATTGAAATAGCTTTGCGCCGGGCCAAGCATAGTATTAACGCTAATACTTTAACCGGCCTTCCCGGAGCAAGGATTTTAGAAGATATGGTTAAAGATAATTTTAAGAAAAAAGAATATTTTTCTTTTTGTTATGTAGATATTGACAACTTTAAATCTTTTAATGATCTTTATGGTTATCAAAGAGGCGATAAAGTGATAGTCCAGACTGCTTATATGTTAC
>JAIPHQ010000021.1 GCA_021735115.1 Candidatus Omnitrophota bacterium | reverse complement strand
AATGGATAATTCTAAACTGATTACTTTAATTAGCCCAAAAGGAGGAGTGGGGAAAACTATTATTTCTCTTAATTTGGCAACTGTTCTTTCTTTAAAGAAAAAGAAAACAATTCTTCTAGACCTAGATTTGCGCGCGCCGCAAGGCACACATAAGCTGATGAATATAAAGTGTAAATATTCACTTTATAATTTAGCTGGATCCATCCAAAAATTTAAAAGCGGAGAACGGCATCTAGAAAGTTATATTGCACGCCACAGTAGTGGTTTGTTTTTTGTGCCAGGAATTTTAAAAACTAAAGAGAAGTTTTCTTTAACACCAGAGGTAATTAGAGATTTTCTCTCTCTTCTTTCGACAAAATTTGAATATGTGATAATTGATGGCGGCAGCGAACTTACCGATCAGTTGATAACCACTCTTGATAGTTCTAATCTTATTGGTTTAGTTTTATCTCCAGATATTGTATCAATTTATCAAAATGAGTGGATTATTGACACCTTGCAAAGTTTAGGGTATCCAATCAGTATGATTAAAACTATTTTAAATAGAGCTCAAAGTAAAGGCGGGGTAAGTGTACAAGAGATAAAAGTTTTGTTAAATAGTGAAATAATCTCATTGGTACCCTCAGAAGGTAAGTTAGTAGGTTATGCTGTCAATAGAGGGACACCGGTGGCTATAGATAGCCCTAAGTCTAAAATCAGCGAAGCTTTTTATCAATTATCGGATAAATTAATTAATAATCCGAATCTATTTATTAAGAGAAAAGAACTCCGTGACATTAGAATAAAAACAACTCAGGAAAAAAGACGAAAAGAAAGCATTTTAGAAAAGAGTTTAGGTGAAAAAAAAGCTCCTCCGAAGTTAGCTGAGGAAGAGGATGCGGTAATTCAACTGAAAAAAAGAGTGCAAAAAAGACTCTTAGATGAAATGGACCTGAAACGCCTTCCACTTGAGAAAATTTTATCTGATAAAAATCAAATGAAAAATTTAAGAGATAGAGCCAAGAAAATAGTAACTAATATTATTGCGCAAGAAGCCGGCGGATTTATCTCATCAACTGAAGTTAGAGCAAAGATAATAAAAGAGGTTTTAGATGAAGCTTTGGGTCTGGGGCCACTAGAAGATTTATTAAATGATCCGGAAGTTACAGAAGTTATGGTTAATAATAAAGACCAAGTTTTTATTGAAGAAAAAGGTAAACTGAAGCTTACAACTAAAAAATTTATATCTAATAATCAAGTAAGAATTATAATTGAAAGGGTTCTTGCTCCTTTGGGAAGAAGAATTGATGAGTCAGTTCCTTATGTTGATGCTCGTCTCCAAGATGGTTCACGAGTTAATGCGATAATTCCGCCGCTTTCCTTAAGCGGGCCTACTGTAACTATTAGAAAATTTGCTCATGAAAGATTTAATATGGATGATTTAATTAATAAGTTTGATAGTTTAACTTCGGATATGAGTAAATTTTTAAAAGCTTCGGTTGAATCAAGGAAGAATATTCTTGTTTCCGGTGGAACCGGATCTGGTAAAACTACTTTTTTAAATATTTTATCTTCATATTTACCTGGAGATGAGCGGATTGTAACTATTGAAGATTCTGCAGAGTTAAAATTACATCAAAACCATTGGATTAGGCTGGAATCACGTCCGCCAAATATTGAAGGAAAAGGTGCAATCACAATTCGCGAATTATTTCGTAACACTTTGAGGATGCGTCCGGATAGGATTGTAGTGGGGGAATGTCGGGGCCAAGAGGTTTTAGATATGCTTCAAGCCATGAATACCGGCCATGACGGGAGCATGACTACAATTCATGCTAATTCTCCCCGGGATGTTTTAATTCGTCTTGATAGTATGATTTTAATGAGTGGAGTTGACCTACCCCTGCGGGCAATAAGGGAGATGATTGCATCAGCTATTGATTTAGTGGTTCAAACTGCTCGGCTTTCAGACGGATCCAGAAAAGTGACTAAAATTACAGAAATTGCTGGGATGACTGATGAAACTCATATTAATTTACAGGATATATTTAGGTTTCGTCAAACTGGTATTGATAAAGAGCAAAAAGTTATCGGAGATTTTGTCCCGTTAGGTAATATCCCTACCTATTATGATGAAATGAAAGCAAGAGGAATAGAGCTACCAAGGGATATGTTTATCCCTGAGGAATAATTATGGCAGAAGGAGCAGAAAAACTAAATAAATTATTAGCAGATCCAAAAACTACTGAAATTATGATTAATGGCCCTAAGGCTGTATTTTTGGAAAAAGACGGTAAAACCTACAAGGAAGATTCTATAAATTTTAGTGTAAAAGAGATTGAAGATATTGTTGAAGAGTTTTTTATAAAGAATGGAAAAATGGTTTCTCATAACCATCCTTATGCTGATGTTTGCCTCCAAGATGGGTCTCGCCTTAATATAATTTTAGCTCCGATGTCGCGCTGTGGAAGTTCAATTACAATTAGAAAGTTTTCTCAGGAAATACAAAGTTTAGATGATTTACTGACTAGAGATGCGATGAGTAAAAATATGGCTGAATTTTTAAAAAGTTCAATTCAAGGAAAATTAAATATATTGTTTTCCGGGGCAACTGGAACTGGAAAAACTACTACTTTAGAGATGTTATCTTATTCTATTCCTAAAGATGAACGAATTGTAACTATAGAAGATACCGCAGAACTTCAATTGCATCAACCCAACCTTGTTCCCTTAGAGACTCGGGATCCTGACCAAGAGGGTAGAGGTGGGGTAACTCTTAAGGATTTAATAAAAAACGCGCTTAGGATGCGTCCGGATCGGTTAATTTTAGGTGAAGTTCGCGGTGAAGAAGCATTGGATATGGTGCAAGCTATGGCTACAGGCCATACTGGAACTTTAGCTGTAGTCCACGGAAGCAGTCCTAAAGATATTTTAGGTAGAATCGAAGCAATGGTTCTATCTTCAGGGATAAAGCTACCTTTAGAAGAAATTAGAAAAATGCTTGCCTCAACTTTGGATATAGTAGTACAACATCATAGATTTGCTGATGGCTCCCGCCGGGTTACTCATATTACAGAAGTTCGTGATATCCAACAAGGTGAAATCACTCTTCAAGATCTATTTGTCTTTAGGCGCGAAGGTAAAACTGCAGAAGGAAAAATTAAGGGTAGTTTTAAAACTGTTATGAAGAGGTATCCTAAATTCTTTACTGATATGCGCAGGATGAACTTGATCGACGACAAAATCTTCTCTGACTAACCTCCACTAAGGGGACGTTTCCCTCCTTTACAACTCATTTATTATCAATAAGTTATAAACCTACATTTTCCGTTTTTTTGTTATATGATAGATAATTCCTCCGGAAATAGCGCCTTCACAACTAGTTGTCCTAGAAAGGGTTATAAACGAGGGAAACGTCCCCTTTTTACTAATATAAAAATTGGCTTGAAATTTATTTTTCTGATATGTTATCTTTGAGTCAAAGAGGGCTTTAGTTTTAGGGCACGGCATACTGTGCTCCTACTAAGCCAAGGGGGCAGACGCCCCCTATTTTTTTTAATTAATTCCCACCTCGGAGGTGGGAATTTTTATAAGTTAGATGTGGGGGAAAAGGAGAAAGATTAGTTTTTCTTAATTAGAGTATTTTTTGCGATAGTTTGAAGCTCTTTATAGATTTTTTCTTGTTTATTTCCTAAGGTCCAGCCAATAAATTTTAGGTCAAAATTACCCTTATTAAGGTATATAATTATATAATCTTGCCTAACGCCTTCTATGATATCGGTGTATTGGATCTGGAAACCTTTTTCTGAAGATATGAAAGGGGCTACTTTGTTTATTTTAACTGTTTTTCTCATTTTAAAATTATCAATTAATCTTTTTTTAATTTTTGTAAGATTATAGTTTCTTCCCAGTCCATCCAATTTATTAGGGATAATTAAACAAAAGGAATTTCCATCTTTTGTAAATAAAGCCATTTCTGCTTTTGTTTCTAAAAATTGTTCTTTTATTTTAGAAAATTTTTTTCTTGTTATAATTTTCCAATTAGAAGGTGTTGATATTTTATAATTGTATTCTTTACTGGTATAGTTACTTATTCCATATTTCTTTAAAGATATTAATAACTTTTGCTGATAGGTAATATAATAAATAGTAGAATAGCTATTAATAAAAATAAAAATTATTGCTAAAATGGCTAAAAGAGAGGCTTTTTTGATCTTTGCTGTGCCGATGATAGCTAATATAGCTAGAAAGCCGATTTTGGCCCAAATTAAGCCATATTGAGCCTCTAGGAAATAAAATACAATAAACCAGCCCAATAGGCCTAGAAATATTCTTAAAAACAATATTTTTTTTACCTTAAACTTGATTTTAAAAAAAGCATAAGCTAAGTAAAAATCAAAAATTGAAAAAGTAAGGCTTAGGTATCCAACTAAATGCTTAGGGATATAGATAATTTGCCAGAGGAAAAGGAAGAATCCTGCCAGCCCGGAAACTAAAAGAACCAGAGCTAATGCTTCGTAGTTTGATTTTGTATTAGATCTTTTTTCCATTGTTCTAAAGTCAGTGTAACGTAATTTTTAAGGTTTAGCAAGAGGAAGGTGGTTGGCAACGGATGATTTTTGTTTTATAATAGATAACGATGAAAAAGAAAGTCGATGCTCGCCTAAAAAAGATTATCTTAAGCCAACATAAAAACCATCCTGATTTAGGAGTAAGGAAGCTTACTGCTTTGTTGGAGAAAAACCATGGCTTATCTGTATCAAAAAGCACGATTCATTCAATACTTAAGGCAAATAAGATTAAACTCAAAAAAGGCCCCAAGGAAGCTTTAACTACCTATAAGAAGAAAAGTTTAGATGAGTGCGGTTTAATTCTTCTAAGGTGCATTGACAACTATCTAGGCCTATTTGACTATTTGACTGATGAGCTAAATATATATATTTCTAAGTTAAAAAAAGATCTCCTTAATAAATTTTTAGTTCTATCAAGTTTAGCAGCTATCTCCGGCCGAAATTTCAATCAGACAGTCCGTAAAAAAAGTTATCAACGCTTAGCCGGGATATATCATTTTCCGGTAAAAAAGTTTAGTTATTTTAGCAGTCAAATAAAACGGTATAAACCAACTGCTGAGGTTTTGAGTTTAGGTAATAACTTAACTATTATATCCGGGATAAAAATCGTATTTAAAGATGGCTCGTATATTTTTTCTGATTCAAAAATGGCTACTCTTTGGGATTCATCTCCGGAGATAGAATACTTTTTTTCCCCTCTTAAATATTCTCAAGATAGGTTAACCAAGATGGTTAGAGAAGGATTGTTTATTATTGGATATACCAAAAGTTTTGATCGTTTTTCTCCGTTGGTTTTTAAATTAATTAAAGGATTTGAAAAAGGAGTATCTAAGCTGGAATTCTTAGATACTAAATCAAAAGTGGTAAGCCAGATTGAAGTTAAAAAAAGGATCGGGTTTATTTTAGGTTATTATCCTAAAGGAGTTTCAAAAGGGATAAAATTTAAGGAAAGGAAAAAACGGTATAGCCGGCTACATTTTAGTCAATTGGGTACTTTTTATATTTTTAATATTTTGTCAGAACTTTTAAAAACAACTGATGATGAATCAGTTATATCAAATAATGTCCTAATACGAAACAAGGATTATGGTTTACCTAATTGGGGTTTGGTTGTTTCTGAAAGAAAAATCTCAAAAAATAAGTTAAAAGAGATAGTTAAAAACTATTTTTATTTATGGCCGAATCTAGAAAAAGATTTTTTTGAAGGAACAAAGATGATAGAACAGTCTTTTTTAACCGGTGATAAACAAAAAGGAGAAATAACCGGAATAATGCCGCATAAATTAAGTTTTTCGCAAGAAAAAGATTTTGCTAGAGTCGGCCAATTGCTTTTAGTTGTCTTTAAAGAAGTTGTAGAAGGAATAGAACCTAAGCGAAAAAGCGGGTTTTTAAGCACGGGAAAAGATTATATAAGTGTAGTTTTGGAAGGGTTATCATCTTCAGTTGTAAAAAGGCTTAACCAACAAGCTTTTTTTTTGGATCAGAAAAGGGTGTTTTTTCAATAATACGTTTAAAAAAGCGCTTTCATAACCAGCCTTTTTTTAACTCTTTTCCTAGTAATCTGGCTTTAATATATGTTATAATATGAGTGTTTTGGGGGGGCGCGAAAATGGACAAAAATGTATTTTTAATCAGCCGGATGCCTCCCCCGAGGTTATCCGGTTTTCGTGTTTATGGAGAAACAAATGAGAAGTTTTAGAAAGAAAAAGACACAGTCGATAGTTGAATATTCAGTGGCATTTGTAGTTGTAGCAGTTGGAGTTGTAGGGATTAGTTTTATAGGAAATGCCAAAGGAGTTTTCCAAAATCATTTTGATGAAGCAACTAATCAAATAAATGATGATTCAGGCAGTTCAGGAGAAGTAGATACAAGCCCGGATAATTTGGCTCATTTAATCGAAAGAGGTGGAGAAGCTAATTATACTCAAGCTGAAGAAGGTCTTAAAAATGATAACACTGATCAGGTTGCAAGAGAAGTGGCAAAGGCAGATGATCAGGCTTCTTTAGCCTCGGTTATGGGTTCAGGAGGTTCGGAAGGTTTTGCAGAGGCTAGTCCTAAGGAAAAGTATGAAGCAACAAAAGAGGCTTATCAACAAGCAGAAACTAATCTTAATGATGCAAAAGAAGGTGTTAAATTTGCAGAAAAAAGAAAAAATAAGGCTAAAATGAAATGGCTGCAAGCAGAAGATAATTATGATTATTGGAATAGAAGATATGAGAGGGCAAAAGAGCATGGTTGGCCTTCTGGTTGGATTGATTGGCTTAAAAATGCAAGAGATAGAGCTCGAAAAAAAGCTGACCGTCTTAAGGTCAGCTATGAGCAGGCAAAAGATGATTACGAAACAGCCCAAGAGGGTTTAGAGACATCGTTAAAGACTTATAATCAGATTGAACAAGAATATCAGCAGGCAAAGGAAGAATATTTGGGGTAAATTAATTATGTTGTTAAAATTAACTAAAAAAGGACAAAGTATTTTAGAGTATTCATTGTTAATAATGGTGATAGCCGCAGCGTTGATGGCTATGCAGAAATATATACGCAGAGCTATGAATGCCAGGTTAAAACAGGTACAAGAAGAGTTAGATGAATCTTCACGATAATTTTAGGAGGTGGAAGATGTTAAAGAAGGGACAGAGTATTTTAGAATACATGATTATCTTAGCGGTAATCGTGGGAGCTGTAATTGTGGGTTCTAGGTTTATGAAAGACAGCACCGAACAAGGCCTGACAGATGCTACTGAGGCGATGGAAAGCGCTACCGGAAAGTTTAAGAGCCAGATTGGCGGCGGAACGGGAAATTAAAAAGTAATTTAGGAGGTGACAAATGTTAATAGTTTTAAGAAAAAAAATAAGAGCCCAGTCAACGGCAGAGTATGCCATATTTTTTGGCATAATTATTGCGGTTGCAATTGGGATGCAGAAGTATTTAAAAAGAGGTATGCAGGGTAAGGTTAAGTCAGTTACCGATGCAGTATCTAAGTCTGCAACTGGGCAAGAAATTGCCGGCACTGGAGTAAGTTTAGAGGATGAAGGACAATATGTTCCTTATTATCTTGTTGATGAAGAAACAAGTTCAACAAGTAGATCTCAGGATGCAGATAAAACAACTACTATATCAGAAGGCGGAGCATTTACAAGAACATCTAGTGAAGATATAAAAGCTGATGCAACACAAACTGAAGATTATAGTGGTACTTCAACTCCATAAGAAGCATTTGGAGTTCAGTTAAATTTAGAAGTAAAAAGAAGGAGGTTATGAAATGTTAATTAAGTTGAAAAAGGCTCAAAGCACTTTAGAGTATGCTGCCCTTTTTGCAGTAGTTATCGGTGCTATTATCGCCGGCCAGGTTTATTTTAAACGCGGCGTACAAGGCAAACTTAAGTCATCTGCGGATCAGATGGGAGAACAATATTCATTTGGAGCAACCGGAACTACTACCCAAACGATGAGTTCAACCTCTGATGAAACAGTAGGCGGCGGCACAACATCAACTACTAGTAATCAATCTCAAGAGCGTAAAACAGACATAAGTGTAGGAGAATTTGGAGACGAATATTGGGGAGAATAATAGTTTTAAAATGAAGAAACTTGAGGAGATGGTTGCGTGCGTAAATCTCAAAGTTTATTGAATTATGCCCTGTTAATGGTTGTTATTGGGCTTGCTTTTTTTGGGATGCAGAAGTATTTTAAAAGAGGTATCCAGGGAAAGGTGGCAAGCTTTTCAGATGCAATGATTGCTCCCAGGGCCGATCATTTAGCCTATACAGATGAGGATATGAGCTATAGCGCAACTTCATCTCAGCAGATGAGTTCGCAAACTACTCTTTACGGAGCTGGGGCTCAAACTACAACTTCTAGAATGGAGGCAACCAGCAGCTCTTATACCGAAACTACTGATGAAGATTATATTCCCGGAGGAAGTTCAGGGTTAGGGAGTTCAGGAGGAGGCCTAGATAAACCCGATCCTATAGATGCAAATTAAGGATGATGAAATTATGATTCAAAGATTAAGAAAAGCACAAGCATTAACAGAGATGGCAATATTTGGTACGTTGATATTACTTTGTCTTCATTATTTAGTAAGTTACATTCAAAGGATGGACCGGCAGCAGTATGCTTTACAGGAATCTTTCAGGAGCGCTTTGGAAAAAGCTTCTAATCCAACCGTAGGTTCTGTAGGTTACAATGTATTTTCTAATCGGCGCCAGGTTAGTATTAACGCTCCTTTAATCGGAGAAAGAAGCCAAATCAGCAGCTCAGGCCAAGTTTACTGGGGAGCTGAAGAATATAAGCTTGATCCAGCAACAGGCGAACCTACGACAGTAAAGGAGTTAGAGCAGCAGCAATACTATAGATTTAATCAGGATGAGATACCGCTTCATGATCGGTTGACTGAGGCTGAATTGGCAAGTATGGGAGGTGTTGATATAAGGTCTGAGTCGGAAGTAGACAGCTCAAC
>JAIPHQ010000020.1 GCA_021735115.1 Candidatus Omnitrophota bacterium | reverse complement strand
AAAACTAAAAGATTGACAATGAGGATACCCCGTGTCTTTGGAAAAACGCTGGATCCTAATTGAAAAATCCGTTGTATTTTCATTATAAATTGCAGTAATTTCTTGTCTGTCACTTTCTCTGATAACCTCATAAACTTTTTTATTTTTATGGTCAGCGTAATAATCCTTAAAATTTTTAATATCAAAGACTTTAGAGACATAACGGATGTTTTTATCTTTCCCGATTGCTTTACTGATATAGCTGATAGAAGGATTTTTATTTTTTCCAAATTCACTCATATTATTTCCAAAAAGATAAATATTCTGACTTTGCTCACTCAATAAACTTTTCCGCCACACCATCGGACAATTCGCCGTCGTGGTTGTGGGGAAAAGAGATCAGACCCTTTTTTGCTTTTTTTACATCTATTATATATTTTTAATGTTTGCTGCCAAAATAAAAATAGAAGCAACAAGAAAAACTATTTGCATTGTTATGTAAAAACCTCTTCGTAGCACTAATCTTGTAGTTTTTTTATAATTTAATAATACATCCTTTTTTCCTTGTTCAAATGAATTCCACATAAATTTATGATAAATTTTAGGAAATTGATTAACTATTGTTTGCATAACTTTTTTTAAATCAATATCAGTTTTGATATTAACATTATTTTTTTGTGCTAAATTATCAATCTTATTCTTTTCTTTTTTATATTTCTTAATCACTATAGGTAATTGATTTTCAAGAGTTGAGGTGACACCAAATAAACCTTCTATAAGTTTGGAAAAATATTTTGCAATAACTCCAAAAAAGGAAGAAATCAAGAGCAAAAGCAAAATCCACTGCATATTGATTGGGCTCACTAAATTTTTAAGAGAATTTAAATTAGGTATTATTAATGCAAATGTAGATCCGGAAATCAATAATATCCAAGAAGAGAAGTTATCCCATGATTTACTGTGTGATAGCAAAGAACGAAATAGTTCTCGAGTTATATCATCCTCTGTATTCTTTATGAGCCCTTGAGATGCATTAATTAAATTTGATTTTTCCTGATCATTCATTTTAAATTTAAAAAAATCCGAAATATGTTACTTAATTTTTCAGCAAAAAGGTTGCCCTCCCCTCTTTTTTTCCTAGTATTTATCAAGAGTATCGTGGGGGTATGTTTTTCAGACACTGATCAACTAAATGCTTTTTGTTTCTCTTCACTTTTGTCTTCCCTCTTTCCTAATATATCTTTCAATTATTTGATCAATTTCATCTCTTTCATCCTGTATTTTTTTATTTATTTCTTCTTGCTTATCAAGTTCTTCTTTTATTTCATCAACGATTTCTTGTTGGGATTTTAAAGAAATGTCTATTATCGGAAATTCTTGTATCTGACTTGGAAAGATATTCGTGTTATTTCCTAATCCTTTTTTGTTTATTTCAACAAGATATTGAAAATATTCAGTTCTGAAATAATAATATGCAAAAAGGGGATTACAATTTTGAAATCTAACTCTCATTATAAAATCAGCAAAAATACCCTGCAAAACTTCATCATCAATTAAGGCCACTTTTCCGATTGTTCCTTCTCCTGAGCGAGCAATTAAAATGTCATCTTTAGAAACTGTTTTGTTTTGGTTTTTGTTCGAATATTCTTTGGAAACAAGTTTTGAATCTTCGTATTCAAATTGCCAATTTTTGATATTTGCCATTGAGATATAAAAATAATCTCCTTTCTCATCATAATCTTTTGGCGAAACTCCTTTTCCTAAAACGATTGGTTCTGAAATAAAGTCTTTGATTTTTTTGCTTGTGATTTTTTTAAGTTGTTGAATAACAAAAATACCTGCTCGTCTATGAAATTTTACGCTTTGCCTTACATCTTTATTGTTTCCAAAGGCAAAAAAATCAAGATAATAGTTTGTAATTTTTTTTAATTCTTCAAACTTTTCTAAATCAAAATTAAATTCTCGGGCAAAAACTTTATTAATAACTTCTTGAGGTGGGATATTTTGCGCTTTTAGTTTTTTAATTTGCTTTTCTACCTGTTCAATTTGAGCAACGATTTGATCCTGTTGTAACTTTGGAATAAGCGGAACTTTGATTTTTAACAAATCCTCTTTTTTGTAAGCAGAGATACCAATGCCTCTATAAAGATGCCTATTAAGAATATTCCTTAATTTTCTTGCTCTTAAGATATAAAGAACAAATTTAGTATTCCAATCATCACTTATTTTAAAAATATAAAAACCGTTCGAAAAGACGTATTCAGATAAGTCTTCCTTTTCAAAAAATAATGCTGGAGATTTTGCTAGTCTTAAACTTGAAATCAGGATATTTTTATTTGAAACTTTATATTTCAATCTTCCGGGATGATCTCCAGCGGTGACTGGTTGAAACTCCCTTATGTCCCCGTCTTCATCTAAATAAGTTTGGCCTGTTGGTATTCCTTTGTATTCCTCACCTTTTTTATATTCAAAATTATGATAATCATCAATCAAAATATCTTTTAATGGAACTAAATACTTGCTTTTTACATCAAATAAATTCCAATCAGTGCTATTTAAAAAAGCATGGTATTTTTCATCATTTCTTAAATATGAGTCTTGTCCTAATTTTTTAAAATCAGTTGTAAATTGTTTTAGCGACATGCTTATCTTTGGTTAAAGTCAAACTCTTTTTCTGCTATCAATTAAAATATCTCTCGTTTATCTTTGATTCTCATACAATCATTCCCAATCAATTTTTCGCATATAATCTAATACCGTTTCCATTACGCCATCATCAATCATAATTTCGTCCTTATCGCTTGTTCGAAAAAGCTCGTTTGGCCTCGGTTTTTCTCCTCTTTTAGTCCGCTTGTAGCCGATATTTTTCACTTCTGCCATAAAGATCTTATAATTCAACTCTTTTGCTACTTCGCCAAACACCCACCAAGTATTTACAAAGCCAAATATATCTTTAGTATCTTTATCGTATTTACAAAGATTTTTAAGCTCGTCTTTATATTTTTTAACTAATTCTTTACCGGAAAGTTTTTCGTCATCACCTTCAATGTAAGTTTTAAGCATCCTTTTTAAAATTATCTTTTCTTCTGATTCCTTTAAATCCTTAATTGAGGGCAGCTTTTGTCTGTCTTTCCTATTAAGATAAACAGCTAACAAATTTTCACATCTGGTTTTGAGACTATTCCATTCGTTTGAGTATTTACTCCAGGAATTATCCCAGGTTTGAATTTCGGTCTTTGTTTTCTTTTGTGCAAAAAGCAAACTGGTTTTTGTAGAAGTAAACGGTTCAAAGGTAAGCTGGGGTAAGCTAACAACTGCCTTTACTTTAAAATATTTATAAATAAAAAGGCGAATATATTTATTTTCAGTTGTATCAAAAACGCTTTCTGGCAAAACGGCACCAAGTCGGCCATTTGGCTTAAGCAATTGATACCATCTTTCTACAAAGAGATTTTCTGAATTCTTTTTATTTCCAAAAATAAATTCGCGGGAAAGATGTTTTTTAGTTTCGTTATCCAAATTAACACTAAAAGGCGGATTAGTAACAATAACATCAAACTGCGCATTCACGTCTTTGTCAAAATACAACTTATCTTCTTGGCCTCTATTTAAAAAATTCGGCGCAGTTTCTTTATCATAAAAATTAAAAGGCAAAAGCCCATCTTTAACGAAAACGTTAGTTGAGCCGTCGCCGTGCAAGATCATATTTACTTTTGTAGCTGTGCCTAAATTAAAGTTCATCTCTATACCATAAATAAAATGTTGTGCCCATTTATTCTCTCTGTGATTTGGCATAAACCATTGATCAAATTTATCTTCAACGGCTCTTTTGGTAGCTAATTTATTTTTAAACCTATACTTCAAAATTTTAGTAATAAATTTCATGTACTCTATAAGGAAAGTTCCGCTGCCAGCGGCAGGATCAACTAAATATGGGATTTCCAAATCATTATTCACTCTTTCAATCGCCAATTTATCAAGTTTCAAACTCCAAAGAAAGAATCTTACAATATTAATATGAGTAAAAAATTGTCCCTTTGTCTGTTTAAAACCTTCCCGAATAATCCCCTCAAAGAAATCACCAAGAATATCTTTACCGTCAAAACTATTTTTTCCATCTACAAAAGAAAACCTTTCAAGCTCTGCAACCGTATATTTTAATTTCGGAAGTGATAATTTATTCTCATCTATAACGTAGGATTTTTTGAGTTTTGCTTCACTTGTAATATTCAGTTTTTGCTTTAGCGCCCGTCTATAAAGTTTGTTGATCCTATCAAATAGCTCTTCATTAGTTTCAAAGCTCTCGCCGGATTTAAAAGAAAATACTTGAAAATCATATTTTTCACCTTTTTCTTTTTCGTCTTCATCTTGGATTTTTGCTAAAATTATATTTACCAACGAAGAAAAAATATCGTTGTCATCAGCTCCACCACCGCCCCAAAGCACATTATGAAGATTTTTTCTAATTCCATCTAATTGTTCATAAGAAAAACTAATGTCTAAATCTTTTTTTCCGCCTTTAATATATGGTTCTTTTTGAGCCTTTCCGTATCTTTCTGGCAATTCATCGGTAAAATCTCTAACATCTTTCCATTCACTAAACGAAGGGAATTTTTCATAATCAATTAAAATACACTTGTCTTTAACTTCATCTTCGACAACCTCAACCGTATAAAGTGCTAAGTATTTTACTTTTTTGCCTTGCCCCTGCTCTTGAGAAGCAAGGTTAAAAAGCTGCTTTTCGATCACCTCATCTTTATTTTTTTCATATTCCTGTGGACTTTTAATTTCTATATATAGAAAAGCATTGTTTTTATTGTCTCTTACTATTGTATCTATCCTCGGTTTGTTAATTTTAGGTCTTCCAATATCGTATTCTTTTTCGAGTTCAATCTTTTCTGTTTTATAGCCTAATTCATTTACTAACTTTGCAACAAGAAAGCTACGCACCGCCTCTTCATCTCCGGAAATAGTTTTAATTTCTCTGTGGCTTTTGATATCTCGACTATATTTCACTTTTCCTTCTTTTCCTAAAAAATCCACTACCTTTTTAGGGGATTTTTTTATGTATTTTTCAATTGACTTTTGGATATTTTTTTTCATTTTAATTTTTTAATTATGCTGCAAAAGTTTTCTTTAGTAATTACAAGATGGTCTAGGACTTCAATCCTGAGCAACTCCCCGGCTTTTATAAGTTGTTTAGTAAGCTCAATATCTTCTTGAGATGGCTCAGCGTTGCCTGACGGATGATTATGCACAAATATAACAGAAGAAGCATTATGCTTAATAGCCTCAGCAAAAGCCTCTCTAGGATGTGCCAGCATTGTGTCAAGAGTTCCTAAAGAAATCTCTCCGACTGTCCAACTTTTAGTATTAAGCACAATCACGTAAAGATGTTCTTTTTTGTAATCTTTAACTCTACTTCGCATAAATTTAAAGACCTTTTCTGGATTTGTAAGTTCTTTACTTTTATAAGAAGGTGTTTGAGTAGAAATTCTTCGCCCCATTTCACACGCAGCTCTTATCTGAGCGGCCTTAGCTGACCCTATCCCTTTTATTTGAGAAAGTTCTTCAATACTTGCTTCTGCCAATTTTTGTAAACTGCCAAAGTGACTCAATATCTTTTGAGCAGTTACAGTAACTGATTCGCCTGGAACTCCACGACCCAAAATAAGTTGTAATAATTCTTGGGCAGAAAGTGCTTGTTCGCCAAACTTAATTAACCTCTCTCTTGGCCGCTCTTCTTTTGGTAAATCGTGTAGGGTAAATGACCTGGTCAATTGTCGATCCTCCTTTTTGCCAGAAATTTTTTTGAACTTCTTTTATTTATGTGAGATTTCATTATACCAGATTCCCCCTATTTTCAAAGCAATCTGGCAGTTATTCGATTTTTACCTAACAAAATACTCCACTTCAACTACGCTTTTTGTTTCTTTGTCTGTACTCCTCATAAATTTTCCTATCTTTTATATTGTATATTATTTCAAAGTTAAGATTTTTTATTTTCTTAAATAATACATACATCACATAATTTTTATTTCCTGGCCTTAAGGTTTTTATGACATTACCATACACTTCAATATTATTTCTATTACTGTATCTAGACACTATAGCAGTAACTGGTTTAGAGAATTCATCCTTTACAGTTTCTTTAATAGTTTCATTTCCTTCAAATGAAAACACCTCTCTACCATTGTGAATTACTTTTAATTCTGAATCATCTCTTTTAATTAAACTTTTCATCCTAAAATTATAAATCCCAAAAATCTGGATCGGGCATAATTAATTATTTTGCTTATTTAAAGCTTCTTCAATCATTTTAAAATCTTGTTGTATTTCTGGGTAATCTGGTTCTAGGGCAATTCCCCGTTTTATATATTCATATGCCTCTTCGTATTTTCCCATCTTATAAAGAATTTCTGCTTTAGTTGATAGAAAAATTCCGTTTTCAGGTTGATATGAAAGTGCTTTGTCAATAATAGCTATGCCTTCCTCAAGATTCTTACCTTCTTTATAAGCTTGATATGCTTTTCCATTATAAGCATTGAGTAACATTTCTAGGGGCTCTTCTTCGTTTGGATTATTTCTTACTGCCTTCTCTAGGTTTATTATTGCTTTATCATATTCTCCCATATAAAGATAACAATAACCAAAAACAAAAGGTAATTTTTTATGATCTGGATCAATATTTTTTGCCTTTTTCAGCCAATCTAAAGCATTCTGAAAGTATTTATCATCTTTATTGATCCTGGCTTTTACTGTGTAAGCATTCGCAATAGTTATATAATTAAATATATTTTTCGGAGCTAACTTGATAGCTTTTTTATATTCCTCCATAATTGTAGGAAAATTCTTATTGATATTACTAAAATCATTACGTAGGGCAATAGCATACATCTTATGCGCTTCACTATTTTTAGAATCAATTTTTGCAAGTTCCCTAAATATAATTATTAATTCTTCATTGTTCATTTTTTCTTTCAAAAATGCATGATTGTAAGCTTTGTAATATTGCTCAGCAGCTGGCATTAAATCATTTAATCTCTTTAGTGCTGATGCGGATTTTTTTAATTCTCTCTTCTTCATATAATATTGAACTAAATGCATTTGGTTTATAGAGTTTTTAGGATTTATTTTTGTTGCTTTATCTAGAGCTTGCTTTGCTTTATCGGGCCGATTAAGAATAAGATAAGTACGAGCAAGATTACCGTATAATATATCTTTATCCTCCCCGTCCTTTGGATAATACTTTATTGCTTGTTTAAGAACCTCTAACTCTTTTTCATATAGTTTAATATGATTATAAAGCATAGAAAGTTTCTCATAGTGTTGATAATTCTTTGGGTCTTCTTCACTTAACTCTTCTATGCGTTTTATGGCATTTATTGTTTTTTCTTCTTCTGTGGGAACCTTGAAAATCTTTTCTGGACTTAAATAATCTGAGGTTACTTTTGCAAAGGATAAATTATTAATTAGGAATAAAAACAAAAAGATTATAAGTATTTTTCTCATGTAAAAACCTCCTGTATTTAACTATTTGGAAACCAAATCTGGCCTTCATCCGGATCGCCAAATGCTATAGCATTTCCTTTTGAAGCTTGTTCTGCTGTATAGGCAGCAACCAAGGCATCAAGAATATCATCTTTAGCAACTTCCTTGCGTTTGAAATTATTTAAAGCATAATTAAGAAGTTTATCTGTTAAAAAACATTTCTTTTGCAATAACTCCCTTCTTTCTTCATAACCTTCCCTCTTTTTTTTGTTATACTTCATCGAATGTTTATTATTTATGCTCCAAAAACATACCTCTGGATGTATCTCTATGATGTTCCTTCCAGCCTTTTCATCTTTCGAAACTAAACTATTTACTTCTTTGATTTTTGGTAGAATACTCCATGTTTGCTTTGATATTTTTTTACCAAGTTCTCTCTTATTCATAACGCATGCTTCTTCGTAAGTCTCTGCATTTAAAACTTTGTCACTTGGGGGAGGGAAAACGCCAGCGCCTCTTGGTTTACCCAATCTTTTTCGTGCTTCAACATCACATTGGCGCACTTTGGTTTTTCTGTTTGGTAACCCAATTGGAATATCAATTGCAATCTTTAAAGACCTATTTTTATAATACTCCCAAAGTTTTTTAATATTTTCAAAAACTTTTACTTCATAAGATTGATCATTATCCTCTACCGCTACAGCAAACCATCCTTTCTTGCATCCATCAACACCAACATATTTCATAATTACCTCTTCACATCAGAATTAAATTGTTCCACTATATTCACTCTTTGTCTGAAAACCAGAAATAAAACTATCCACTATTGAAAAACTCTTGATCGACATATCATAAACTTTGTAAAAACTTTGCTCCAGCCCCCATAATAAGTCTTCTCTTATTGCCTCATGATATGATCTTGTCAGGCTACCTAAATCATAACTCTTACTATTATCAATACGGAAACAACTTTCTAGAGCAATCCGGAAATATCTTTTTGGGATCGCTTCTTTTGGTGAATCTGTATTTAACCAATCAAGTGTCGTGCGAAAAGTTATTTTCTTAATTTGGTACCTAGTAGGACCCGTCAAGGAACTAAATACCTCCTGATAAGAAAAACCCCGAATTTTAAGGCAGTTCTTTATATATTCTATAGTATCTTTAACATCTAAAGGAATTCGAGTAGTAATTTTAAAGCTTATTTTGAACAATAACTTTGTAATTGGCTTCTCTTCAAGATAAACTGAATTTTCATCTTCGCTATAAACATTATCCAATAATAAACTATTGTTCTTTCTCTTAAGCGAAAGTTTGGAGCCACCACAACAAGGAAAATGTATGGTTTTACCTTCTTTTATATTTCTTAAGCTCCTTAGGCTATCTTGCCAAGAAGTATCATCTCCCCAATATATACTATCGCCACACGCATAACAAGTTACAAAATCACCAGGCTCCAAATCTACTAAAAACCATCTTTTATCTATAGCTTTAATATTCTTTTTAACGCCCAGGCTTTTATTACAAGTCGGGCATTTAAATATTTCTATTTTTTTATTAACCCACCTAACTTTATCACTTCCTTCTATTATAGTTTTGCAATTTAGGCATCTAATTGATTTCCCTTCATCTCCTAGAAACAAAACACTTGTCTTTT
>JAIPHQ010000019.1 GCA_021735115.1 Candidatus Omnitrophota bacterium | reverse complement strand
AATGGCAATTGTTTTTAGGTTTAGGGTTAATTTTTTTATCAGCTTTTGTTTATTTTGTTCATTATCTTATTTTTAGAGACATGCATCATATCTTTATTTATTTGATCGGAGATATTGGGTTTGTTTTCCTAGAAGTTCTACTGGTGACCCTAATCATCCACCAGCTATTGGTTCAGCGGGAAAAACAAATGTTAATTAAAAAGCTGAATATGGTAATTGGTGTTTTTTTTAGTGAAGTGGGAACAAATTTATTAAAACAAATTGCCGCTTTTGATAAAAGAGTCAAAGATATTTCTAATCATTTGTTAGTTAGCAATGATTGGACCAATAAGGAATTTAGTCGTCTTAAGAAATATTTATACCGCTATGATAGTGATATTGCTATAAGCAGAGCTGGTTTGGAGGAATTACGCAATACTTTAGTTACAAAGCGCACTTTTTTAGTTAACTTGTTAGAAAATCCTAATTTACTAGAACATGATTCCTTTACCGATACTCTTTGGGCTGTTTTCCATTTAGCAGAAGAGTTATCTAAGAGAAATAACTTTGCGGATCTACCTCAGACAGATTTAGAACATTTGGCTAAAGATATAAAGCGATCCTATCAAAACTTAATCGGCGAATGGATTGATTACACCGAACACTTAAAACAAAGTTATCCTTATCTTTTCTCTTTAGCAATTCGCACAAATCCTTTTGATAAATCTGCCTCAGTGGTAATTAGTTGATTGGGGCTAATTCCCACCGCGTAGGTGGGAAAAGCAGGTTTTTTGCTAGTTGCAAATCCAATATAAGCTAGTTATAATTAAAAGTAGGGATTTTTAGCCTTAATCAGTGATGGAAAAAAACAATAAAAAACAGTACAAATACACTAAAGTAGATTGGCCAATATCGGTGGCAGAGTTAAGAAGCCGGTATCTAAGTTGCCGGAAAGAAGAGAATAGAGCCTCAGGGGTATGGTTGGTTTTATTTTTTATGTTTTTATTTGGCTGTGTTGCCATAGGAGGTTTTATTGAGCAATTGAGCCAGGGGCTAGAGACTGCCTTTATAATTATTTTTATGGGGATATTAGGGGCTAATTTATTTTTTATTTTTAAAACGATAAAAGATAGAATGCGAGACTATGGCTTAGTTTGCCCGAATTGCAAAAAAGTATTTAATTCTAGATTCATTAACTATACCTTACATACTGGTTGTTGTTATAGATGTAAAACAAAGTTAATTAAAAAAGGAGGCCGAGATGAAAATTAATAAATTGGCAATGATTGGTTCTTTGGGAGGGATAATAATTGGTTCTATTAGTTGGATAGTTGTCTTAGGCTTCTCTTTAGATTTTTTTCCTATAGTTGCTCTTGCTTTAATTTTTGGATTAGTTTGTATTTTTTTTAGTTTAAGAATTTATAAACTTTATCCGGAGAGGTCTCTTTCAATAATTGGGATCTCTTTAACCTGGCTTTTAGCCTTAAATTTTTTTGTAATTAATTTTTTTTATGAGCTTATACCTGAGACTATCTGGAAGGATGCCCCAGAAGAATATGCACAATTTTTTACAACCGGGAAATCACAATTTGGCCTTCTTTTTATAAATATTTGGCTTTCGCTGTTTACTTTAGCGGGAATAATCCTGATAATAGTTGATATTGTAAAAATGAAAAAAAATAAATTTATTAAAAAATGAAAAAAGATTTTATTGATACAGAAAATGGTAAGATTTGGTATTCGGTTTACGGAGAAAATAAAAAGGAAATACCATTATTAGTCTTACACGGTGGACCAGGATTTCTTTCGATGCCGGAAGTTATAAAAAAACTTTCTGATAAACGTCCAGTTTATTTTTACGATCAACTAGGTTGCGGAAGAAGCGACAGGGCTGCTGATAAATCTTATTATTCAGTTACAAACTATATAGAAGAACTTAGTCAAGTCAGAGAAAAATTAGGTTTAAAAGAAATATATCTTATGGGTTTTTCCTGGGGCACAATGCTTGCTTGTTCTTACCTTTTAGAAAAAAAACCAAGCGGGGTCAAAGGGCTGATTCTTTCTGGGCCTTATCTGAGCAGCCCCCGTTGGCACGCCGATCAAAGAGAAAACATTGCCAATTTAGCTCCTAATTTAAGAAAAATAATTGAAAAAGCGGAAAAGAAAAAGGATTATGGTAAAAAGTATGAATCAACAATGATGGCTTATTACCAAAAACATGTATGCCGCCTTCGGCCCTGGCCTAAATATTTAGAAGATGCCTTTTCTCAGTTAAATATGGATGTTTATTTAACTATGTGGGGACCGAGCGAATTTACAATCACAGGGACCCTTAAAAATTATGATTTATTGCCTAAACTCAATAAGATTAAGCAACCAGTTTTACTTACCTGCGGTGATTATGATGAGGCTGGAGTAAAGACAGTTAAAGATTATCAAATGGCTTTTCAGAATGCTTCGATGGCAGTATTACCTAATTCATCCCATATCCATCATTTAGAAAAACCTAATTTATTTTTACAGATTGTAAGGAATTTTATTAAAGATATTAATTGATAAGTTGTCTTTAAAACAAAAAAGGGGGGGGCTATGAAGGGATTGAAGCTTATTCGCTTAGGGTTGGTTGTGATTATTTTTGTTTCTTTCTTTTTACCTTGGGTCTCAGTTGAATCAGAGACAATGGGAAAAGTTTCGAAGTTGCTGACCGGTAAAGCTCAAGCTAATATCAGTGCCGTCAGCGGATTTCAGGTGCCAATTTTAGCTAATAGCCAAGATTCTCGTTTTATGATTAGTATCATTAAAATATTTAAGCCACAAATAAATAATGCTGATAAAAAAAGTTTCCTTATCTGGATTGTACCCTTATTGGCTATAGCATTATTTTTTATCTCAATTGGTTTTAAAAATAAAAAGTTGGTAAAACTATTAATTGGGTTAATTTGTGTTGCGATTTTTGCCGGAGCCATATATAAAATTAATATTACTGATTTAGATAAATTAGTTTTAAACGTAAAAATCGCCTATGGGCTCTGGATAACTTTATTGAGTTATCTTGCCTTTGGCCTCATTGAATTGGCTGGTGCTACGAAATTATTTTTTAAAAATAAAGGGTAGGCCAAACACACTCTTTAAAGTACTGGTTGCAATTTTTCCCGGTAGTACAACGATATCTTTTACATTCTCTGCTAAAGGGGTAATGGTTATATCTAAGGTTTTTCCCAGCTTAGTTTGAGAAATAATGTTATAGGTAATTAAGTGGCCGATATCTTCAAAGCTATCTACATTTTGGAAACCTTGGTCAAAGTCAAGATTATAGCGTTTTACAATTTGCCTTTCGGGGCGGGTGTTGTCAATATAATAGACATCAGCGATAACCAGATGAAGCATCTCAATTTCTAATTTATTTGGTTCTTTGATCTCAATTAAATCTTTTCCCAATTCTTTTTGTTTTTCTATTCTTAATTGGTCTAAAACTTTTAAATTAATATTTCTATTTTCATTTTTAATAATTGTTAATCTGTCAATTTCAACATTTAAAAAGTAAACTTTAAATTTTTTTGTCGAAAAATATTCAAGCGGCCGAAAATAAATATTAACTACCGGTAAAAAGGCTAACTCTCTTTTTTTAAATTGAGGCGGATTGTAGATTGTTACGTTTTTCATTCTGGCGTGTGAGCCGGTAAAAGAGACATCGAGATCACCTACTGCAATTTCAAGGCCGTAGGCTTTTTCAATTGCGTCTTCTAAAATACGGCCGAGGATAATATTTTTTAAGCCGATAAAAAGAAAAATTATAACTATTAGTATAAAAAAAACTGAAAAAAGTGTCTTTAATCTTATTACCATTTTGCTCCTTTTAAATTATTTAAATAATACTACAATGATAATACCATATTAAACGATAATTTTTAAATGAATTTTTTTAATTTTTTGTTTCCCAGATAAGAATTGAGGTAAAGCATGAGTGATAAATTTTCTTTAGATAAATATAAAAACAAAAGAGATTTTAAAGAAAGTCCAGAGCCAAAAGCAGAAAAAACGGCAAGAAAAAATAAGCAGCCGTTATTTGTGATCCAAAAACATGCAGCTAGCCGGCTTCATTATGATTTTCGCTTAGAGATTAAAGGAGTGCTTAAATCTTGGGCGGTACCGAAAGGCCCATCCCTTAACCCTGCCGATAAACGCCTGGCAGTTGAGACCGAGGATCATCCACTTGCTTATGCAAGCTTTGAAGGAACAATCCCTAAGGGCCATTACGGAGCCGGTACGGTAATGATTTGGGATAAAGGCACTTATCAAAACATAAAAAAGGATAAAGCAGGAAAGAAAATAAAAATTGAAGAGAGCTATCAAAAAGGACAAATGGAATTTAAGCTTCAAGGTAAAAGATTAAAAGGTAATTTTGCTTTAATTAGATTTAAGCCAAAAAAACAATGGCTTTTAATTAAAATGAAGGATAAAAATATATCTTCTTGAATTATTTAGTTTATAGTTTAAAATAATCGTCAATAAAGGATTTAATTATTAAGAAATTTAAGGAGGAATTATGGTAAAATTATTTCGCTGTGAAATTTGTGGTGACCCTTATATCGGAGAAACTGCACCCGACAATTGTCCTTTTTGCGGAGCGCACAGAGGGTATATTAAAGACATAAACGAAGCTAAAGTTGATTTTGACCTAGAGTTAAATGATACCGATAAAGCCAATGCTGAATATGCATTAAAGGTTGAAATCAGTAATGCTACTTTTTATGCTTGTGCTTCAAAAAACTCTGAAGACGAATACGGAAGGTTGTTGTTTAAAGCCTTGTCAAAAGTTGAGGCAGAACATGCAAGCATTTGGAAGAAGATATTAAAGCTAGATACAATCCCAGAAGGCGATGACACCTGCAGTAATGCCAACAGTGAGAATTTAGCCGAATCACACGCTAGAGAAACTAAAGCAATTCAGTTTTATGCTAAAGCGGCTAATGAGGCTGAGAATGCAAGGATTAAAGAGCTTTTTTTGGCTCTGGTTGAAATTGAAAAGGATCACTTGGTATTTTCTGAAAATATTTAAAAAAGGAGGTGTGTTATGTTTCAATTGGGTAAGATGCTTTTGGTTTTAGTTTTGGTTAGTGTGTTAGCTGCAGGTTGTAGCGCAGGTGTAAGTGAAGATAAACCAATCTCTGAGGTAAAAAGCGAAGCAGAAGCAATGACTGTTAGCAGCCTAGATAGTATGATAAGTAAATACAAATCAGTTATTGAATCAAAAAAATCTGAGCTAGAAAGCCTAAAAGCAAAACTTCAAGAGATTCCAGTAACTAAAATGTTGGGAGAAGACGCAAAGAAGATCAAAGAAGAAATAAGCGCTATAGCTAATTCTTTAAATTCATTAAAGGAAAGATTAAATGTTTACATGCAGGCTTTAGGAGAAAAACAATAATTTTTCTCCTAAATTTTGATCTAAAAAAGTAGCCTTATAAAATTATAGGGCTACTTTTTTTATTAACTTACTTTCGATTAGTTTTTTGGGAAGAACTTTTTTTGGCGGTAGTAAAGAATTACTGCTATCACCAGGCTGAATAAAGCTAAATTTACAATATTAAAGGTTTTCCAAACTAAGTCGCTGGATTTAAAGGCTTCCGGGGCCATCAAAATAAAACAAATCCAGACCCCTAAAGCCCAATGTAGGCTAATATCAGCCGATGATCTACGTTTTATCATTCTGGCAATTAGGGGAATATTCCAAAAAGGTAAAACTATGGCTGCAATTAAAGCTATTTTTTCTGTCATTTTTTCTCCTTTAATTTAAGAAATAATATACCATAAATTATTGTAAAGTTAAAACTTATTTTTAATTTTGACCTTACAAAACTCAAGAGCTATAATATTTTAAATTCATCTAAAGCAAAAGTAATTAAGGAGGCAAAAATGGAAAAATTTAAAACAACGTTACAAATTTCTAGATCTAAAGAAAATCCAGATATTTTTATTTTCACAATCAGCACCCCAACTTTAAGGACTCAATTTAAACTTCCCAAAAGAACTGCAAACCAGTTGCGAGTTGATCTTGAAAAACTTATTATGAAAAAATAGATAGTTTGAAAATAAATCAAGCTGTGGTAGAATATTTTCTCTTATCAACAACATTAATATCATTTAAGGAGGTGGTAATGGCAAAGAAAAAAGATTTTTTTCAAGAAATTAAAACAAAACATTGGCCCCACGCAAGAAAGGAATTGGAAAAAGGTATTGACAATGCTAAAAAAATGCTTTCAACCGGAGAAAAACAAATAAGGCAATTATCTGAACGTGGTGCCGAAAGGACTCGTAAAATCGCACTTCAAGTTAAAAAAGAAAGATTGATTTATGATCTCGGTAAGACTATCGCAAAAACTGCAAAAAATAAATGGAACACTACAAAAAAAATTGATAAACTACGTAAAGAGATCAAAGGCCTAGAAAAAGAAATCAAGAAAATTAAATAGTAAGAATAAAAAAAGGAGATCTGTTATGGCGGTTGAAGTAACTAATGTAAATTTTGATAGTGAAGTTTTAAAATCAGAAATTCCGGTTTTAATTGATTTTTGGGCTCCTTGGTGTGGGCCATGTAGGATGGTAGAGCCGGTTTTAGAAGAAATTGAAAATGAAGTAGGCGAAAAAATAAAAGTTTGTAGGATTAATTTAGACGAAGCACCGGAAATTGCAACAAAGTATTCAATAATGAGTATTCCTACCTTAATGGTTGTAAAGGATGGAAATATTATGGATACTAAAGTTGGCGCTTTACCTAAAGATAGCTTAATGGGCATTATTCAACCTTATCTTTAGATAAGTTTTTGATAACAAAAACCTTGCTTTTCTATAGATAAATTGCTATAATTTTATGCTTTTTTGAATAGAATGGGCCTGTAGCTCAGCCTGGTTAGAGCAGCTGACTCATAATCAGTTGGTCGGAGGTTCAAATCCTCCCGGGCCCACGTCAAATAGCTAATAGCGAATGGCTTATAGCTAATGGTTTTTCAAAAAATAGGAAATTAATGAATTTAAAAGATGAAATAAAAAAATTAATAAAATTACAAGAGATCGACAAAGAAATTTATCAGCTTGATCTTCAAAAAAGCAATAATATACCTAAAAAAATTGCTGAATTAAAAGAGCAGCTTGAAGAAAAACAAAAAGAATTTACTGCATTTAAAGATAAAATAAACCGGCTAGAGTTAGAAAAAAATAATAAAGAAGGAGAACTTGCCCAAAAAGAAGAAAACCTAAAAAAGGCAAAAGCACAACTTTATCAATTAAAATCTAACAAGGAATATCAAGTAAAATTAGGTGAAATAAGTTCAATCGAAGCCGATATATCCTGTGCCGAAGAAGAATTAATAAAATTTTTAGATAGAATAGAACAAGAAAGAGTAAACGTTAAAAAAGAAAAAGAAAATGTTGACGCCGAATCTGGCAAAATAAAGCAAGAAATTAATAATTTAGAAAAACAAACCAACGAAATTGGTCAAAAGATAAAAGAATTAAAAAATAAACGGGATAGTTCCGTTGGTGATGTTGATCAAAAGATTCTTAATCAATACCAAGAACTTCTTAAGAAACGAAACGGCCTTGCAATCGTTCCAGTTTTAAATAATAATTGCGGAGCTTGTCATATGTCATTGACCCGGCAAAAAATAAATGAGATAAAGATGTACGATAGATTAATTTTATGTGAAAGTTGTGTACGTATCCTTTATATTCCCGAGGACCTAGAATTATGATTACTGCATATATTGATGGGTCTTCAATTGGTAATCCCGGTAAAGCTGGGATTGGTTACTTAATTTATAAGAACAAAAAGGTTATTAAAGAAGAAAGTATTTATCTGGGAATCCAATCCAATAACTTTGCTGAATATATGGGCTTAATTTTTGCTTTAACCGATATAGTTACCAGCGGCCAAAAAGAATGCCTGGTTTATACCGACAGTAAATTAGTTTGTGAACAGATAAATGGTAATTTTAAAGTTAAACATCAAAACATATTACCGCTTTATACTTTAGCTAAAAAAATTATCTCAAAATTTGATAAATTTAAAATAGAACATATATTACGCGATAAAAATAAAGAAGCCGATAAATTGGCAAAAAAAGCGACTGGATTTTTAACTCAATAAAAAATAATTAGCTACTATAGCAGGAGGTAAATATGAGTGGTCATTCAAAATGGGCAAGTATTAAGCATAAAAAGGGTGCAGCTGATGCTAAGAGGGGTAAACTTTTTACTAAATTAATCCGGGAGATAACTGTTGCTGCAAAAGATGGTGGTGGAGATCCGGATATGAATCCCGCCTTGCGTACAGCTATATCACGCGCAAATGATGCAAATATGCCTAAAGACAATATTGAAAAGGCAATTAAAAAAGGAACTGGAGAACTACCCGGTGTAAGTTATGAAAGTTGTATCTTCGAAGGCTATGGCCCAGGCGGAGTTGCAATATTGGTTGAGGCACTAACTGATAATAAAAATAGGTCTTCAGCTGAAATTCGAAATATTTTTTCAAAGAAAAGCGGAAATTTAGCCGGAGCCGGAAGTGTTTCATGGATTTTTACTCCCAAAGGATATATCCTAGTTAGCCAATCTCAAATAGATGAAGAAGAGTTATTTTCGATAACTGTTGATGTTGGTGCAGAAGATATTAAATCTAGCGACAAAAATTATGAAATTTTTTCTGAACCAAAGGACTTAGAAGCGATCAAAGAAGCTTTAACTGCAAAAAATATAAAGTGGGAAGAAGCTGAACTTACTAAAATTCCTAATTCAACAATCAAATTATCAGGCAATCAAGCAAAACAGGTACTGACATTAGTTGAGGCGTTAGAAGATCATGATGATGTACAAAAAGTTTATGCAAACTTTGATATACCTGATGAAGTCTTAGAAGAGATTGCTCAAGAAATTTAAAAATGGATGTTTTGGCGATAGATTTAGGTCTACGCACTTGTGGCTATGTTATCTGTAGTGTTAACGGGCGTAAAATTAACTTGATAAAAGAAGGCCAGATAAAACCTGACCCTAAAAAAGACCTACCTGAAAAAATACATTTAATTTATGCTAAACTAAAGGGAGAGGTTTTAGGCTATAGCCCGAAAGCGATAATTGTCGAAAAGCTGTATTCACACTACCGTCATCCAACAACTTTAGGTGTCTTAGCCCAAATCAAGGGGATTATTGCTTTATTAGCTTACCAATCAGAACTTGACTATTTTGAATATCCGCCAACTCGGGCTAGAAAGGCAATGTTAGGCAAGGGAAATGTAGATTCAAGACAAGTAAAAAAGATGGCAGAAAATATAATGGGGCAAAAATTTAAATCTGTGCATACTGCTGATGCATTTTCATTGGTGTTTGCTTTTTCTCATACCCAAAATTTTAAAGATAAATTATTTTTACAAAGAAGGCGATAAAGATGATCTGTAAAATTAAAGGTTGTTTATCTCAAAAAAATCAACAGTCAGTTGT
>JAIPHQ010000018.1 GCA_021735115.1 Candidatus Omnitrophota bacterium | reverse complement strand
CTAAATTATAATGGGGGCCAGGGGGTAAATGAGCCTGGGGATTTTGCTCAAAAAGGAGATACTCTCGAGATATTCCCGGCTAATTTTTCCTTACCGGTTAGGGTTGAATGGGATTTTGATAAAATTTCAAAAATTTATAGTTTTGACCAAAATTTTTCAAAAATTCTTGAATACGATCTTTTAATTGTTGTTCCTTATTTTAAAAAGGGGCGCCGTTACTTTTCCGAAGACTATCCTTTAGAGGGAAGCCTACGAATTGCTGCTGGGGATTATGTGGTTCATGCTCACTATGGAATTGGCAGGTTTTTAGGAACAAAAAAAATCAAAGCAAAAGAAAAGGAAGAATATTTTTTTCAAATTGAGTATGCAGATAAGGACCGTATCTATGTTTCTAAAGAAAATGCACACTTAATTCAAAAATATATTAATTTAGGAATTAAAAAACCGCCTTTAACTAAACTTGGTACCAAGCAATGGCAAAAAATCAAAGCTAAAGTACAAAAAGGTATCCATCATTATGCACTTTCGATATTAAAAATTGAAGCTCAACGAAAATTAATTGGCGGAATAAAATACCCAAAAGATAGCAAGTGGCAAAAAAAATTTGAAACACAATTTCCTTATCAATTAACCTCAGATCAAAAAAAGGCGGCAAAAAAGGTAAAAGAGGAAATGCAGTCATCTAAGTGCATGGATCGGCTCCTCTGTGGTGGTGTAGGATACGGTAAGACAGAGGTTGCGATGCGAGCTGCTTTTCGGGCTGCGGCCTCCGGCCGGCAAGTTGCCTTCTTGGTTCCTACCACTATTCTTGCTTATCAACACTATATTAATCTACAAAAACGAATGAAAGATTTCCCCTTATGCGTGGAGATGCTTTCTCGGTTTCGAACTAAATCCAAACAGCAAAATATTGCCCAAAGGATTTGGGAAGGAAAAGTTGATATTGTAGTCGGTACTCACCGATTATTATCTAAGGATATAAATTTTAAAGAATTAGGCCTATTGATTATTGATGAAGAACAAAGATTTGGAGTTGAGCATAAAGATAAAATAAAATCACGCCGAGCAGGGATAGATGTTTTATCCTTAACTGCAACTCCAATACCCAGAACTTTATATATGAGTCTGGTAGGGATTAAGGATGTTTCTTTAATTCAGACTCCCCCTAAAGAGCGTTTGTCTATAAAAACTAAGGTTTATCCTTTTAGTATAAAAGTAATTAAAAAAGCTATAACTAGAGAACTAAATCGAGGTGGTCAAGTATTTTTTATTCATAATCGAATAAAAGATATTGATAAACTTATAAAAAGAGTAAGTAATAATTTACCAAAGATAAAAACGGGTTTAGCCCATGGACGGCTTCCTGCCCAAGACATAGAAAATGTAATGCTTGATTTTGTTGATGCGAAAATTGATGTTTTATTTTCGACTGCAATAGTAGAATCTGGCATTGATATCCCTAATGCTAATACCATTATTATTAATAATGCAAATAATTTTGGCCTTGCTGATTTGCATCAATTACGGGGGAGGGTCGGAAGGCGCAAAGTACAAGCTTATGCCCTATGCCTAAGGCCACCTTTAGATAAGATAAAAGCGGAGTCACAAAAGAGGCTTGAATATATTGAAGAATTTTCACATTTAGGTGCTGGATTTGAGTTGGCAAGAAGAGACCTTGAATTAAGAGGTGCAGGAAATATATTAGGCAAGCAACAACATGGCTTTGTCTGGATGGTTGGTTTTGATTTTTATTGTCGACTTCTTAAAAAAGAGGTTGATTATTTGAAAGAAGCTTTTAAAATGTAGCTAATTATGAAAAAAGATATTAGTAAAAAAACAATAGTTTTGTTTATTTTATTTTTTAATTTTATTGTTTGTTTTGGCCAAACTAATTGTATAGTAGCTAAGGTAAACAATCAAATTATTACCTCAGATGATCTTGAGAAATATTCCCAAATGATTCTCGATAAGAACAATAAACAGGTTCCAACCACAGAAGAAGCAGCTTTAAAAGAAGAAGCCTTAAGCCGATTGATTGAAGATAAGCTTATATTGGAAGAAGCTAAAAAAGAAGGTATTGAAGCCCCTCAGTCTTGGCTGGAAGATAAAATAGAGCAATTAGCATCAGCTAGTTCGAATCGAGAATTATTTTATGATTCTTTAAGAGAACAAGGTATCACTATATCGTACTTAAAAAAACGCCTCAGCCAGCAATATTTAATGAAAGAAATTATTGACCGCAAAGTCAGGGCAGAAGTTTCAGTTTTACCAGGTAAAATAGAGCAATTTTATGAAACAAATAGAAAAGAATTTCAGTCTCCGGCTTTGGTTGATTTTGTTATTGCTAAAGAAAAGGATAAAAAAATATTAGAAGGCATCTCTGCTTTTATTGAAAAAGAAGGAATAAAAAAAGCAGAAAAAGAATATAAAAGCCAATTATCTCAAATCAACACAGACCTAAACCAATTACAAGAACCATTATCAGAGGCTTTAAAGTCACTTGAAGATAAAGAGCATTTGATAAAAAAGATTGATGATTTGTATTACCTAATATATCGTAAAAAAGTTAAGCCTTCTCAGGCGCTCGCACTTTCAGAGGTACAGGATAGAATTTATAAATTTCTTTGGCAAAAGCAGTTTAGTGAGAAATTTAACAATTGGGTTGATTCTTTAAAAAAAGACGCAGTAATAGAAATTTATTCCTTTACAGATCTTGAAAATAATTAAATATTATTATGGCTAAAGGCCAGTTTAAAGATGTAGCTATTGCTTTAGGGGATCCTTCTGGTTGTGGCCCAGAGGTGACTTTTAGAGCTATTTGTTCTTTAGCTGATAAAAAAGTTAATTTTTGGGTAGTTGGCGATAAGTATATTGCTGAACAAATTCCAGAATATCACAAGATAAAAAAAAGGATATTTTTTTTAGATAGTTCCACAGAAAATATTAAAAGTATTAAAAGAGGGTCAGCATCAAAATTATCTGGTCAAGCAAGCCTAGCCTATTTAACTCGATCTTTAGAACTTATAAAAAAAGAAAAGTTTAATTGTTTGGTTACCGCTCCTGTATCCAAAGAAGCGGTAGGTTTAGTTCAGCCAGGTTTCACCGGACATACTGAATTCCTAGCAAATTATTTCAGGCAACAACGGGTAGTTATGATGATGTTTTCAGAAAAGTTAAAGACTGTCCTGCTTACCCGCCACCTTTACCTTAAAGATGTATCTGCTGCAATAACCAAAGAAACTGTTTTAGAAACAATTAGATTAACTCATTCCTTTTTAAAAAACCAATTAAATTTAATCAATCCAGTTATTGGGTTTGCGTCATTTAATCCGCACGCCGGAATTGATACTTTTTTAGGAAAAGAGGAAAAAATTATTAAAGCAGCTATCAGACAATCTAAGAAAAATGTATGCGGCCCTTATCCGGCCGATTCTTTATTTACCAAAGGTAATTTAGAAAAATATGATTGTATAATAGCTTCGTACCATGATCAAGGCATGATACCTTTTAAGTTACTTTCTTTTCACTCAGGTATAAATTTAACCTTAGGATTACCAATCATACGAACTTCTCCGGATCATGGGGTAGCTTATGAATTAGTGAAAAATAATTCTCAGGCAATATTTAGCAGCTCTATGGAGAAGGCAATCAGCCAGGCTATTATTTTATCCGCATGAGACAGAATCGTTCATTTTCTCAAATTTTTTTAAAAGATAAATATTATATAGGTAAAGTAGTTTCCAAATTAGATTGTAGAGGAAAAAGTGTTTTAGAAATTGGTTCTGGGGCTGGCCAAATAAGCAAAATAATTGCTAAAAAAGCTAAATTCCTTTATTGTGTAGAAATTGACCCTACTTTGGTTAAAGCTACTAGAGAAGAGTTAGCTAAGGCAGAAAATACTGAAATTATTCAAGCTGATATTCGAGATATTTCACTAATAGAGTTTAAAAAAAATCTATTAATTTTTAGTAATGTTCCTTATCATTTAAGTAGTAAATTAATTGAGTATTTAGTATTTTATAAAAAAAAGGTTACTAGTAGCTATTTGATCCTCCAAAAAGAATTTGCAAAAAAAATATCTGCGAAGCCAGGCAGTAAGGTATATGGGCCTATAAGTTGTTTAGTCCAATATTATGCTAAAATCAAACATTTATTTGATATTCCGGCAGGAGCCTTTAGGCCTTCTCCTAAAGTTAGTTCTTCTTTTGTTGAATTGAAATTTTTTAAGGAAGCGTTAACTCCGGTTAAAGATAAAGATTTTTTCTTTAAGTTTATTAAGTTAAGCTTTAGGCAGCGAAGGAAAAAGATATCTACATTAATTAAGCAAGAATTTTCCGATGAATCCTTAAAATTGTTATCTAAACTCAATATAGACTTAAGCCAGAGGCCGGAGCAGATAGCTTTGGAGGATTTTTGTAAAATTAGCGATTGTCTCTATGATTTTAATAATTCGTAAATAGCGGCTTAGTTTACAGAAAAAACATTTCTGATATAATTATAAAAATGAGTAAAGAACAACTTGCCCATCACCGGCCGAAATGGAAAACTCACATTGGCTTTGTTCTCGCCACTGTAGGTTCTGCTATTGGTTTAGGAAATATTTGGCGTTTTTCCTATCTTTGTTATAAAAATGGGGGCGGAGCTTTTTTAGTGCCTTACCTAATTGCCCTTTTTGTTGTTGGAATACCTTTAATAATATTGGAAATTGGCCTAGGCCATAAGATGCGCGGTTCTGCACCAGCCAGCTTTGCTAGCGTGTCGAAGAAATGGGAGTGGTTGGGGTGGTGGCAGGTAACTTTTGTAATGTTTGGTATCGTTCTTTATTATTCAGTGATTATTGCTTGGTGCCTTAACTATTTTTTCTTTGCTTTTAATCTTAGTTGGGGAGCAACTCCTGATACCTTTTTTACTGACAACTTTTTAATGAATACTGGTTCTCCTTTTAAAATTGGCGATATTAGGACCATTATTCTTTTTTCTTTAGCAATTGTTTGGTTTCTTAATTGGGTTATTGTCTTTAAAGGCGTCCAAAATGGCCTTGAGCGAGCTAGTAAGATTTTTATGCCTATTTTATTTATTCTTACTGGAATTATTATAATTTGGGGCCTTAGGTTAGAAGGGGCAGCTGAAGGAGTAGCCGTATACCTAAAACCGGACTTTTCTCAAATAACCAATATAAAGGTATGGATGGATGCTTTCAGCCAAATATTTTTTACCTTAAGCCTAGGTTTTGGGATAATGATAGCTTATGCATCCTATTTGCCGAAAAAAACTCAAATAGTGCGTGATTCTATAATAATTACCGGAATTAATTGTTTATTTTCTCTTTTAGCCGGAATTGGAGTTTTTGCTGTTTTAGGCTATATGTCTCATAGTACATCTTTGCCAATTAAGGAAGTGGTTAGCGAATCGATTGGGCTTGCCTTTGTGGCTTTCCCTAAAGCAATCAGCCTTTTACCGGCTTTTTCAAATATATTCGGAATATTATTTTTTGGTAGTCTAGTTATTGCTGGCCTCTCTTCTTCTATATCTATAATTGAGGCATTTACTTCCGGGATAGTAGATAAATTTCATTATCGGCGTAAAACAGTTGTTTCTGTTTTGTGTATAACTGGATTTTTAGGAAGTATAATTTTTACTACTCAGGCTGGTATCAATTGGCTTGACATCGTTGACCATTTTTTAACTCAATACGGTTTAATTTTAGGGGCAATATTTGAGTGCATAGTTATTGGTTGGTTTTTTAAGGTTAATAAATTAAGAGGACATATCAATCATTACAGCGGTTGGAAGCTGCCGATCTTTTGGAATTTATGTATTAAAGTTATTTCACCTTTAGTTTTAGTAGCGATACTTATATCTTCTTTGGCTGAAGAATTTTCTCAGAGTTATGGTGGCTATTCCCCGGTTGCTATCATTTTAATTGGTAGAGATTGGTTGATATATACTTTATTTGCAGCCTTAGTTATTGCCTTTCATCCTTGGCGTATAGATCCACGTCAGAGAATGCTGGTTCATGAACACGAACAAAATAAAAAAAATTCTTAATCGAAAAACTTATTTTTGGATTTTATCGCTTTTAGTTATAACTGCGGTAGTCTTTATTTCTTTTGCTAAGATAAAGCAAAATATAAGTTTAAACTATCTAGAAGAACAAATTAGTCATTTTAAATCTGATTTCTCAGGAAGCTCTTCTTTGATAATTTATAAACCAGGGTTTTTAAAATTTGAATTTGCCTATAACCAAGATGAAAAAATAGCAGCAGCAAGTTTGATTAAACTTCCCATTCTTGCAGCAGCTCTTAAGGCTGTTTATGAGGATCGTATTGAACTTGACCAAAAGGTTCAAATTACTTCAAAAGATATTACTGGTGGATCAGGTATTTTTAAAAAAATTGAGATGCCATTTAGCCTAACCTTTAAAGAGTTGCTTTCTTTTATGATTATAATAAGTGATAATACTGCAACTAATAAGGTTATCGATATTTTAGGGATAGATTACATAAATAAAAGTTTTTTAGATTTTAATCTTAAAGATACAGTTTTAAAAAGAAAAATGATGGATTTCTCCAGCCGGAGCAAAGGTATTGAAAACTATACTTCAAGCCGAGATGTAGTAAGGATCTTAAAAAAAATTTATTATGAGCAATTAATTAATCAACAATTTTCTCAATTTGCGAGGGATTTATTGTCGCGCCAGCAATACAATGACCGGATTGCTTATTTTTTACCTAAAGAGGTAGAGGTTGCTCATAAAACTGGCCTTGAGAGGGGTGTAGTTCATGATGCTGGTATTGTTTATGGTAAAAAAAAGGATTTTATTATTTGTGTTTTGACTAAAGATGTAAGAAATTACAGTAAGGCTAAAGAATTTATTGCTAATATCTCCCAATTGTCTTATAATTTCTTAAATTAAACACTAAACCATTAATATGTTTGTATTAAGTAATTTTGTAATTGGAGTAGCTAATGTTTTAAATGTAATTTTTACTATAGCTTGGTGGTTGATTTTAATCCGGGCTTTAATTAGTTGGGTAAATCCCGACCCCTATAACCCAATTGTTCAGTTTCTTTATAAAACTACTGAACCGATACTTTATCCAATTCGAAAGTTATTGCCGCAGGGTTTAAGGTTTGGGATAGATATTTCACCAATAATTGCTTTTCTTGCAATCATTTTTCTTCGCTCTTTTTTAGTTCAGACACTTTATCAATTAGCAGTTAACTTAAGATAAAATAGATTATTGAGTTATAATTGATGTTTAGTTTTTTTTATCTTTGGTGGTATAATAAATGGCTTTAGATAAAAATAAATAATATTCAAAAGGAGGGGTTATGGCTGTTTCAAGTATTTTACGTAAAGAGTGTTGTATTTTAGATTTGGAAGCAACTAATAAAAAAAATGCAATTTCTGAAATTGGAGAGAAACTAAAGACAACTAAAAAAATTAAAAATTATCCTCAATTCATAAAGGATGTATTAGCAAGAGAAAAGCTTGGTTCAACTGGTATTGGCAACAGAATCGCTATACCTCATGCAAGGACAAATTCAGTAAAAGATATTGTTATTGGTTTTGGAAAAACTAAATCTGGGATAGACTTTAATGCCTTAGATGGTGAAAAAGTTAACTTAATTTTTTTGATGGGGGCAAACACAAAGCAGTTAAATCTTTACTTACGCATTTTAGCAGAAATATCTAAACTTTTGATGAACGAAGGTTTCCGCCAAACTTTATTAGAGGCAAAGGATGCTGGTAAAATAATTGATACAATTAAGCATTTTGAAAATAATTTAAAATAAACCAATGAGGTAAAAATTATGAAAGTTAAAGAAGCAATGCGAAAAAACGTAATAAAGGTAACTCGTTCCACTCCTTTAAGAGAGCTTTTTGACATGTTTTCTGATTTTCATTCTTTTCCTTTATTGCCGGTTGTAGATCAGGACGATAAAATTGTGGGGATAGTTCGCTCAGAAAATTTACTTGATATTCTAAGGCCGCAGCAAGCAAAATTATTTCGCAATATTCCCTTTGTCGACGTCAAAGAAGAAGCATTTGACCTAGAATATTCGCCTTCTTTAGGCCAATTAATAATAGTAGATGATATTATGGATAAAGCCTACGATGCAATTGATGAATTAGATTCATTGATAGAGGCTTATCGGGTTATGAATGATTTAGAAAAAGATAGGCTTCCGGTAATTGATTCAAACCGTAGGCTAGTAGGAATTTTAGGAATTTTTGATGTAATTAAAGCAATGTTTAAGAAAAAAGGAATTGTTTAGAGATGCTTAATGATCCAATTTTAAGTTTAGCCATAATATTTATTGCCGGGTTTTTTCTCTCCAAGATTGTTGCGAAGCTAAATATTCCTACAATAACAACTTATGTGGTCTTAGGTATTTTACTTTCACCTAATCTACTCGGTGTAATTTCTCCTCAGATAATTGAGGTTTCAGGTGTATTCTCCAGTATTGTTTTAGGAATAATTGCATTTAGCTTAGGCAGAAGCCTTTCTTTAGAGATTTTTAGACAGGTGGGCAAGTCAGTTATAGCTATCTCATTGAGTGCCTCATTGATTCCCTGGGCTTTAGTTTCGCTGGTGTTATTTTTTGTTTTTAAACAGCCCTTTGGGATTGCTTTGGTTTTTGGTGCTATTGCAGCTGCGACAGATCCAGCCACTACCGTTGCTGTTACTCAAGAATATCAAAGCAAAGGAATATTTACCGATACATTGTTAGGAATTGTTGCTGTAGATGATCTTTGGGCTTTAATAATTTTTGGTTTTTCTTTTGCTTTTGCTCAAGCTTCTTTTGTTGATAAGTTTAGTTCTTCTCCGGTTTTAAAAGAATTACTATTTGCTTTTGTTGAGATCGGGGCATCTTTGCTTCTTGGAGTTATAGTTTCACTTCTTTTTAATTTTTTCTTACGTTTTGTTCGTAACAGTCGGGATCGATTAATTTATACTTTAGGCTTTTTGTTTTTAGCTGTTGGAATGGCTGTATTTTTAAAAATATCTATACTATTAACTTGCATGTTTTTTGGAGCCTTTTTTGTCAATACAAATTTAGCTAATGATTATATATTTAAAACTGTAGGAGATATTACACCCCCTCTCTATTTAGTTTTTTTTGTTTTAGCCGGGGCTCAATTGAATTTTAGTGTATTTGTGGTAGCGATATATTTAATTGGGGCAATTTTTATTTTAAGAATTTTAGGTAAAATTATTGGTACTTTTTTTGGTGCTAAAATTACAAGTTCATCTCTAGCTATTCAAAAATATATGGGGTTGGCTTTGCTGCCACAGGCGGGAGTGGCCTTGGGATGTGCTTTAGTTGCTAAGCATCATCTAAATAATGGTTGGGGTGACATGATCTTGACGGTAACTGTTGGGACAACTGTTTTTTTTGAATTATTGGGCCCCTTAATTACTAAGTGGTCTTTGTTTAAAGCAAAAAATATACCGGAAAAAATATGAAAATTCCAAAACGTGAAAAAAA
>JAIPHQ010000017.1 GCA_021735115.1 Candidatus Omnitrophota bacterium | reverse complement strand
TAGGCAGCGATGAACTTTTTGATGATGCGGTAAGGCTAATTTTACAAACTAATCAAGCTTCAGCATCGCTTCTGCAAAGAAGGATGAGAATCGGTTACACCAGAGCGGCTAGATTGCTTGATATAATGGAGCAAAAAGGGATAGTTGGCCCCTTTTGTGGATCTAAAGCCCGTGATATACTGGTTGAGAGGGAAAAATACCTAGCTGAGAAAGGATTAGTATGATTGAAGAGTTATGTAAAAAAATAAAAGAAAAAAGAAAAGCCGCCGGCTACAGCATTGAAGAGGTAGTCAAGAAAACAAAGCTGCATCCTTCGGTAATAAGAGATATAGAAGGTTGTAATCTAGGAAATATAACTCCAATCTATATAAAAGGGTTCGTTAAAATCTATGCATCATTTTTAGGAATTGAGATAAAAGATGAGTTAGAAGAAATAAAAGAAAAAGTCAGCTCTCAGATAAAAAAACCAAAAAGAAAAAAAGATTTAGGCCAAAATATAATTCTGAAACTGTTTAAACTAATAACTAAAAAAATATCTAAAATCTCGCCTAGGACAAGAAAAAAAATAGTAACTGTTGCAGTTGTTTTGGTTATTTTATGGTTAGGGTTTTTGGGAATAAGATTTTCCTTTAGAAAAGTATTAACTTTTTTTAGAAATAGGCCCAAGGCAGAACAACAGACCCCAGAAAAAGCTTCAGAGAAAAAAGAAACCTTAGAGCAAACTCAGACAGATAAACCGAAATCTATAAATATCGGCCGGCTAGATCAGATAATTGTATCTTTGACGGTAAAAGAAGATTGCCATATAAGAACCATCTCAGATGGAAAAGTTATCTTTGATGCTGTTTTAGATAAAGGTGAAGTTGAAACCTGGAAGGCTGATAAAGAGTTAGAATTTAGGATCAGTGATGGCTCAGCAGTATACTTGGAGGTTGACGGTGAGCCTATCCCCAAACTTTCTTCGATACACAAGCCGATAAAAAGTTTAATTATAAACTCCTCCGGAATCACCGTAAACAAGTAAAAAAAATGGTACCGACCTTTTCTATAGTGACCTTGGGCTGTTTTCGCAACCGTTATGATTCAGGGGTTGTGGTAAATAGATTCTTAGAGGAAGGATATAATTTATTAGAACCTGATGAAATAGATAAGAAAAATAGAGCCGATGTTCTGTTAGTTAATACTTGCGGTTTTATTGATCCGGCTAAGCTTGAGTCAATTCAGGTAATTAAAGAAGCACTAAATTTTAAAAAAGAAAAAAAAGTAAAAGAAGTTTATGTTTTTGGCTGTTTGGTAGAGAGATTTAAGGACAAATTAGAAAAGCATTTTCCCCAAGTTGATAAATGGTGGGGAATAGAAAGCTTTGAAAAAAAATACAGAAAAAGAACACTAAGCCAAAAACCAGTAGATTTTATAAAAATATGTGAAGGCTGCATAAACCGGTGTAGTTATTGCGCAATACCTCTTATCAAAGGGCCTTTGGTTAGCCGGCCTATCTCAGAGGTCTTAAAAGAAGTAAAAAAAATAGAAAAGTCAGGAATAAAAGAGCTAAATATAATCGGTCAAGATATTACCAGTTGGGGGAAAGACCTAGGTAAAAAACAAAATTTAACGGCTCTATTAAAGCAGATAGTTAAGGCAGCAAAAAAGATAGAATGGATTCGTCTTATCTATACCCATCCTAAGCACTTTAGTGATGATTTAATTGATTTAATTGCCAGCGAAAAAAAAATTTGTAACTATATAGATTTGCCAATTCAGCATATAAATAAAAGAATTCTAAAATTAATGAATCGACAAACTACCCCTGAAGATATTATCACTTTAATTAAAAAAATAAGAAAAAAAATCCCCGATTGCGCAATTAGGACATCAGTTATAGTGGGATTTCCCACAGAGACTGAAACTGAATTTAGGCAACTGCTTGATTTTATAAAAGAGATGAAGTTTCAAAAATTAGGAGCTTTTATTTATTCACGTGAAGAGGGCACGAAGGCAGACAAATTGCCCAAGCAGGTACATCATATGACCAAAAAGAGGCGCCTGCGCCAGATTATGGAAGCTCAGCAAAAAGTTGCCGCCGAAAGCCTTGAGAAATTTATTGGTAAAAAGATTACGGTTTTAGTCTTAGAAAAAAGAGAGGGTTTTTATATCGGCAGAACCCAATACGATGCACCCGAGGTTGATGGAGTAGTATTTATAAAAAGGAAAAACTTAAAAATAGGCCAATTCTATCCGGTTCAAATAATAGATAGCCTAGAATATGATTTAGTAGCTAATTAGTGTTGCGTATTGTGTATTGAGTATTGCGTATCAAGTATTATGTGAAATATTGTTTGAGTTTTTTTAGTTATCTAGGTAAAATAAAAACGCGATGTGTATACGCTATCCGCCAAAGGCGGATCATCCTCCAGCTATTACTTGAGAGGATATAGCGTATCCATATAATGTATTAGACTCATAAACTACGATGAACTTTGTAATGGCTAATTTGTTTTGTTAAAATAGATAAATAACCAATAACACAGATATGAATATATCCAATAAACTTACATTTTTACGGATAATTTTGGCTTTCTTTTGTGTAGGCTTTATTTTACTCAATACCTTTACATTCCATATTATAGCCCTTTGTTTATTTATAATTGCTTCACTTACTGATTGGTTGGACGGCTATTTTGCCCGTAAGCATAACCATACTACTGATTTAGGAAAAATTCTTGATCCGATTGCTGATAAGATTTTAATTATTGGCGTTTTTGCTGCTTTTGTTGAAATTAATTTGATTAGTGTCTGGATGGTTATTGCTATTTTGTTACGTGAATTTATTGTAACTAGCCTGCGTCTTTATAGTTTGCGCAAAGGAGTAGTTTTAGCGGCTCAAGCTTTTGGCAAACACAAGACTGCTTCACAAATTTCTGGAGTTTTAATCATTTTTGCTTTTTTACTTCTTTCTAAAACCTTTCCTCAAGCTAAAATAACTAATTTTCTCTATAGTTTTGGAATCCCAATTGTAATGTGGTATATTCTTGTAATTACTCTTTTCTCAGGTTTCTATTATTTTTGGGTTAACCGCCAGACTATCAAAACTTTTTGAAGTCCAAAGCCCAACGTCCTATGTCCAACGTCGATATTAAAAAAAGTAAACTGAAAGACAAAATTATTATCGGATTGGCTTCGTTGTTTGGGGTAGGTTTTATTCCCGGTTGTCCGGGGACAGTCGGTTCTTTATTTGGATTGTTGTTTGTCTGGTTGGTTAAAGACCAGATAATATTTTCTTTGCTGACTGTTTTTATAATTATTTTAGCATTCCTTATTGCCGGTAAAACTGAAAAGCTATTTGGCCAAAAAGACGCAAAACAGATAGTAATTGATGAATTAGCCGGAATTTCAGTTACTTTTTTATTTATACCTAAAACCTTTATTTTTATTTTGGTGGGATTTTTTTTATTTCGTCTTTTTGATATTATAAAAGTTTTTCCAGCTAATAGATTAGAAAAAAAGAAAGGTTCTTTGGGTATTGTAGGAGATGACCTGGTAGCGGGAATCTATGCTAATTTAATTCTTCAATTTTTGAGATTAGCTTTAAATATTTCTTGATAGATTGGCCCTTTTTGGGTTAAGGTGCTTTTAAAGAGGGAAATCTTACTTATCTTAAATTTATCTTCAACTTCTAGTTGGTCAACTCTTTTAGCTAACTGCTGAATATTTTTTGGGTCTTTGATTCTGGCTAAGGTTATATGAGACCTAAATTCCTTATTTTCTTTAAATCCTATCTGGTTTAATTTTTTTCTTAAAGTTTTTACTAAAGTTTTTAATGTTTTATCAGAGGAAAAATTGATAAAAAAGACTCTAGGTTTTTTTGGGTTAGGAAAAAAACCGAAACCTTTAAGATGAAGCTTAAACGTTTTATATTGGCAGCTAATATCTCTAATAATTTTTTTTATTGTATCTAGTTGCTCTGGTGTGATATCTCCTAAAAACTGTAAGGTGATATGTAGATTTTTACTATCTACCCATTTAGCTTTAATAGGCAGGTTTTTTAACTTGCCGGTAACTTCCTTTATTTTTACTTTAATTTCATCGGTGAGGTCTAATGCGATAAAAGTTCTCATGGTTTTGTTCTACGTTTTATGTTCTACGTTCGATGTTCAACGTTCTACGTTTATCAGCACCAGTAGTTATAAAGTTTTTAGATATTGATAGAGGATCTCGGTTGCAAGTTTGGCTGTTTTTTTGCGTACTTTGTCTCTGGCGCCATTGATGATTGCACTGGTTACAAAAATTTTTTCTTTATCTGAAATTGCAATAAAAGTAGTCCCGACTTTTTTACCTTTTTTTGCAGTGGGGCCGGCAAAACCGACTATAGATATCCCAATACTGCTTTTAAGTTTTTTTCTTATTTTTTCGGCTAGATAAGCTGCTATTTCGGGAGAGACTCCTTGAGTTTTTTTAAGCAATTTTTCCGGGAGTTTAAATAACTTATTTTTGCTATCTAAAGAATAAACTACAAGAGAGCCTTTAAAGGTGTTAGAACTACCGGGAGTTTTAGTTAAAAGATAAGATAGGTACCCGGCAGTTTCTGATTCTGCTGCTGCTAAGGTAAAATTTTTATTTTTTAAGATTTTAAATATTTTTTTAGTTTGAACCATAAAAATATTATACTTTATATTTCTTCTTCGAGAATTATTTCTTGATAATTTTCTTGAGGTAATTCACGGGCAAACATTGAAGGCCTAGTGATAATGATTCCGGTTTTATGACTAAATTTAGTTTGAGGATAAGTTATATAAAGAAGAGATTTAGTTCGGGTTACGGCTACATAAAACAATCTTCGTTCTTCCTCTAGCGCTTCCTGGCTGCTAAGGGCTTTTGCATGAGGAAAATCATATTCACAAAAACCAATAATAAAAACTGCTTCCCACTCTAGGCCTTTGGCTTGATGGATAGTAGTAAGGGTGATAACTTCTTTGTCTTTTTTCTCTAAAAAACGTTTTTCTCCCTTGAACTCTTCATGTGAGCCAATATCACCAAGGAATTTTTTAAGAGTAGAATAGTTGCCGGACATCTTAACCATTTCATCTAAATCCATTAGTCTTTCAGCTGCATTGTCAAAACTTAGATAGCAGTATTCTTTATACATACCAAGGATATGTTCGAGGGCATTCTCAGGAAGCTTAGATTTTTTTAATTTTTCATATAATTTATTAAATTCTTTAAAACCTGCCTTTTGCCTTTTTGATAATTTTTCTAGAGTTTTTTCCGGAGAGTTATTTTTTACTATCAAATTTTCCCAAATTCGATAAGCATAATTTTTGCCGATGCCTCGATAAAGAGAAAGAGCTCGTTTAAATGACACTTCGTCATTAGGATTAACTATGATTTTTAAAAATGAAATAACATCTTTTATATGGGCTTGTTCAAAAAAGCGCAAGCCACCTCTTACGATATAGGGGATATTGCGTTTGGTCATCTCCATCTCCAGTTCAAGAGCTTGAAAGCGGGAACGAAAAAGAACTGCTATTTCAGAAAGGGGAATGCCTTCTCGGTCTAATTCAAGAATGCGTTGGCCGACAAATTTAGCTTGTTGATAAACATCTTTTGCACTGATTAAGTAAGGCTTGTCATCATTTCCTCTTACTGCTTTTAACTTTTTGGGATATTGGTGAACATTATTTTTGATAATTGAATTTGCTAAATTAAGAATTTGGGGGGTTGAGCGGTAGTTAATTTCTAGTTTAAAAATTTTATCAGTTTTAAAAATTTTAGGAAAATCTAGGAGGTTGCTAATTTGAGCTGCACGGAAAGAATAAATAGATTGAGCATCATCTCCAACAACTAAAATATTATTATGATAAGAAGATAACTTTCTTAAAATCTCAAATTGAATTTTATTAGTATCTTGATATTCGTCAACTAAGATATATCTAAATATTTTTGAATATTTTTCTGCTAAATCCTTATCTTGGAGCAATCCAAGCCATTTGTTTAATAAATCAGAGAAGTCCATAAGATTAGCTCTCTTTTTTTTGTCTTGATAGTAAGAGATAATCTTTTTTATATGGGGGGCATACTCTTGGAGTTGCGGAAAAAACCTGGCAATAATATCATCGGAATCAGTTTGGGAATTTATGGATAGACTATAAATATTATAGATGACTCTTTTTTTAGGAAACATTTTTTCTTTTTTATCATAGCCTAGGCCTTGTAGGCAGTCATCGATTAAACCCTTAGCATCTTCTGAATCAACAATTGAGAAACTAGAAGAATAACCTAATTTTTTGGCTTCTCTGCGTAGGATAAGGTTTCCGATATGGTGGAAAGTTCCTGACCAAAGGCCTTTTAAGCTTGAGTTTATAAGACATTCAGCCCGATGGGTCATCTCGGCTGCGGCTCGGTTGGTAAAGGTAGCAACCAGTATGCTCTTTGGGTCTATCCCCTGACTAAGCAGGTAGGCAAGCCGATGGATTAATACTCGGGTCTTTCCGCTGCCGGCTCCGGCTAAAACTAGAGCCGGTCCATTTGCTTGGCTGACTACTTCTTTTTGTTGAGGGTTTAGGCCTTTTAGGTAGTCTGTATTTGCTTTACTTTTATAAGATTTTAATTTATATTTTTCCATCTTCTTTTAATTTAGGAACCATCTTATCATAAAAATATCAATTGTGAAGGCTAACCAATTGTTGACAGAAAGGGTCAAGGTGTTAAAATTTCTTTAATCTTTAACTTTTATGCAAAATAAAGACTCTAAAATATACTTTGTCTTTGGGATACATAATCATCAGCCGGTAGGTAATTTATTCTCAGTTTTTGATAAAGCCTTCTCCAGCTGTTATCTTCCTTTTTTATCAATCTTAGAAAAATTCCCTAATTTAAAAGCAGTTATCCATAATTCAGGAGCGTTATATTCTTTTGCCGAAATTCACTTTCCTGATTGGATAGAAAAGCTTAAAGAATTAACTAAAAAAGGCCAAGTTGAGATAGTCGGAGGTGGTTATTTTGAGCCAATTTTTCCCATAATACCACAACAAGATAGACTAGGTCAGATTAAGCTTATGAACCAGTATCTAAAGAAAACTTTTGGGGTTGCTCCTCAAGGCTGTTGGGTTCCAGAAAGAGTTTGGGAGCCGTCTTTGGCAAAAACCTTAAATAGAGCCGGGTTTAGTTATACTTATCTAGATCAGGCAAATTTTTACCTAAAAAAACAAAATAGCCAGGCAACGAAAAGTTTTTATTTAACTGAAGACCAAGGTTATCCTTTAGGTCTATTTGTTATTGATGAGCCGCTTGCTGATAAAATTCCCTTTGTTAGGCCGGAAGAAGCAATCGATATATTAATGAGCTATAAAGGAAAAGAGGATGTTTTAGTTAACTTTTTTTGTGACGGGGAAAAGTTTGGGCTTTGGCCGGGAAGTTATGATTTAATTTACAATAGGGGCTGGCTTGAGAAGTTTTTTAGTTTGTTAGAAAAAAATCCTGAGATTAAGATGATAACTTCAGAAGGGGCAGCTAAAAAGTTTGCTAAAAAAGACCTCACCTATATTGAAGCTTCTACTTATCCTAAGATGCAAAAATGGGCCCTAAATTATCAAGATCGGTTAAATTGCCAAAGTTTAATTGATCTTTTAAAAGAAAATAAAAGTTATCAAAATTATCGGCACTTTATCAAAGGAGAAAATTTTAAAAACTTCTTTATAAAGTATCCCCGCCTAAATTTTATGCACAAAAGGATGCTTTATTTAGCAAAGAAGATAAATTCAAATCTAGATTATAATAGCAAAAATAGAGAAGCTTTTCTAAATCTATGGAAAGCTCAAACTAATTGTGCTTATTGGCACGGTATATTTGGAGGATTTTACCTACCTCATCTGCGTAAGGCTTGTTATGATTATTTGATTAAAGGAGAAGACTTACTCGATAAAGAAATCGGAATGGATAAATTGGTATATGAAGATATAGATTTTGATAGTTATAAAGAGATAATTGCAAAAAAGGAAGATAAAATTTATATTTTTTCTAAAGTTGGGGGCAGCCTAGAGGAATTAAGCTTAAAGAATATTCCCACCAATTTAATAAATACAGTAAATAGGGTAAAAGAGCCATATCATGATAAAATTAAGGAGGATAATTTATCTAAGTACTTGATTTATGATAGTTATAAAAAAGTTTGTTTAGTTGATCATCTAATTAAAAAAGATTTAACCGGTCAAGAATTTGCCAAGGGAACAGGGGTATATAGTTTAGCTAATAAAGTTTATAAGTTTCTAAAAAAGGATGATTTAAGTTTTAATTTTATCTATGAGGAAAAGGATTTGAGCTTTATAAAAAATATTTGCCTAAATAAAGAGGGCCTAGAGGCTAAATACAGCTTTGGAAATAATACTTTAAATAATCTTGGTTTCGGTATAGAATTTAACTTGTCTCTATCTGGCCTTGATAATTTATTTATTAAACAAGACCTAGGCCAAAATAGTTCTTTTATAGTTGGAGATAGGAATTATTCAATTAAATTAAAGTTTGATTTTGATCAAGCTAAAGTTTATACAAACCCAATCTATACCTTATCTTCTTCAGAGTCAGGTAAAGAAGTTCTTTTTCAACAGTTAGCTGTTCTTTTTTATTGGCCTAAGAAAAAAGATTTAATTAGTTTGAAAATAGGGATAGAAAATTTAAGGGGATAATTAAAAAGGAGGTAGGAGATGAATGGAGTAAAGTCAACTGAAATTGTGGTTAGTTTAGAAGATAAGGCGGGAGCTTTAGGGCAAATCACTTCTTTGTTAAAACAAGAAGATATCAACATAAGAGCTGTATCTGGCTGGATTCAGCAAGATAGTGCAGTTATAAGGCTAGTAACTTCAGATAACAAAAAAGCAAAAGAGGTTTTATCTGGACTTGAGACAGAAGAAAAAGAAGTAGTAGTAGTTGATATGGAAAATGAAATCGGAAAGTTAGATTCTTTATCAGTTAAATTAGCTCAAGCCGGTATTAGCATGACCCATGTCTACGGGACTACTCCCGGACAAGGCCAGTCAGCTACATTAGTCTTTGCATCTGATAATAATGATAAAGCTATAGAGGCAATTGCAGCTTAATTGTAAAAAAAATTAGCTAGTTATGGGTAGAAATTTCTATCTGTAACTAGCTAAATTATTTATAAGATTAAGAATGAAAAAAAATATTTATTTTTATTTTAGTTTAAGTTTTATTTTTATATTTTTATTGGGTTTATCTTTTAATCTTTACGCAAACCAGACTCAAGGGCAAAGGTTTAAAGATTTTAAAGAGATCAAATATAATATTTCTTTTAATGGTATTCCTTCCGGTTATGTTGTTTGGAGTTATTTAGGAAAAGAAGTAGTTGGCAACAGGCAAGTTTATGTTTTATCAGTGAAATCTGATACTAATATTCTTAAATTTTTAGATTTAGTTAGCTCTGAAAAAATTTATCTGGATTGTGAAACCCACCTACCAGTTAAGGTTAAAAGAGATATAAAAATGTTTGGTGACAAGGAAATAATCAGAGAAAAATACAATCAAAAAGAAGGAAAAGTTACTTTAATTAGAGAAAAGAATGATCAGATTGTCAAAGAAGAGGTTTACGAGCAAGATGTTCCTATTCATAATATATTGGATCTTTTATATTTTTTTCCCAAAGGAATTAATTTAGAAGAAAAACAAGGTAAGTGGATGAGTTTTAATCTTCCCAATCAAAAAGTACAAATAAAATTTCATAGCCAAAGAAAAGTAAAAGTTGCCGGTAAAGTAAGAGAAGCTTATTTTTTAGTTGGTAAGGGAGCCAGAAGGTTTAATCTTTGGCTTTCTTTAGATGATAGAATACCTCTAAGGCTTGATTTTATTTCTTTATTAGGTAAAGTAATAATTAGAAGAGAAGAAAATGAAAAAAATAGATCAAACTGCAGTAGTAGATAAAAA